>NZTV01000071.1 GCA_002703245.1 Microbacterium sp. | reverse complement strand
TGCTCATGACGTTCGAGCTCCTCTCGGTGCGAACCCCAGCCATGCGCGGGCGGCGAGCCCGGCCTTCACGGGGTCGGGGACGCGCACGCGGACGCGCACGCGGACGCGCGCGGTCTCGCCCTCCCGCCGCAGTCGCGTGGACAGTTCGGCGAACAGGTCGTGGGCGGCGGTGACGGCGCGGCGGCAGTCGGCAGGGAGCCCTGGCACCACGGCGGCGGCCGCCGCGAGGTCGCCGTCGATGCGGTCGAGCACGTCGGCACGGTCGACGGAGCCGTTCTCGATGCCGAGGTAGTCGCGCCCGAGCGCGTCTTCGTCGAAGTCGAGGTCCCGCAGGAAATTGACGTCCTGGAAGGCGGCGCCCAGGCGCCGCGCCCCCTCGACGAGTTCGGCCGGCGCCGGCGCGGTGCCGGGCCGCTCGGCGTTGACGAACACCTGCAGGCACATGAGCCCGACGACCTCCGCGGAGCCGTAGACGTAGGCGTCGTGCGAGGCTGCGTCGTGCTCGTGGGTGGTGATGTCCACGCGCATCGACTGGAAGAACGGTTCGATGAGGTCGGGTCCGATGCCGCATTCACGGGCGGTGCGGGCGAATGCGTGGACGATCAGGTTGGAGCTGAAGCCGCTCTCGATCGCGGCGTAGGTCTCCCTCTCGAGGTCGTCGAGCACGCGGCGCTGCGCCGTCGTGTCGAGACCGGCGTCCTCCCCGGGGCCGTCGACGATCTCGTCTGCGACACGCACGAGCGCGTAGATGTTCCGCACGTGCGGGCGCGGCCTCGGTCCGAGCAGGCGGCAGGCCAGGGCGAAGGACGTGGAGTAGCGGGAGATCACCGCAGCGGCGGCCGCCTCGGCGGTCCGGTGGTAAAGGGCGAGGCCGGTGGGGGTGCCGCTCACGGGATGCGCTCCTTGACCTGTTCGGCGAGGTCGCCCAGGAGATGTTCGGCCGCCGTCGGCAGGGCCGGGTCGCCGGCCTGCCGCAGCGCATCGGCGAGCGTGTCGTCGATGACCGAGCGGAGCCGTTGCGGCGCGCCGCTGCGTTCGAGGAGGCGTTGGGCCTGCCGGACCGCGACCGGACCGGTGTGCGCGAGCGCGACGGCGGCGTCGACCCGTGCCCAGTCGGCGCTTTCGCGCGCATACGCGATCAGCGGGGTGCGTTTGGCTTCGCGCAGGTCCACCCCCTCGTCCTTGCCGGCTGCGGCGGCGGTGCCGAAGGCGCCGATGAGGTCGTCGACGAGCTGGAACGCCAGACCGATCCGACCGCCCGCGGAGCCGAGGCGTTCCACGGCCAGCGGCGGTGCGCCCGCCAGGAGCGCCCCCGCGCGCAGCGGGGCGGAGAAGGAGTAGACGGCGGTCTTGTTGTAGGCGGCCGCGAAGATGGATGCGCTGTCGGCGACGTCGGCGGCCACCGCGTTGCCCACATCCGCCAGCTCCCCGCCGGCGGAGACGTAGACCGCGTCGTCGAACTGGTCCAGCAGGGCGCGTCGCACGGATTCTGCGGTGGGGGAGAGGGCGATGATGCGCTGTGCCTCGTGCAGGAGCAGGTCGCCGGCGAGGATGCCGGCGGCGTCGCCGAGGAGTGTCGCGCCGGCGGCATCCGCCCCGGTGTCGAGCGCCCGCTCGCGGAACTCTCCGCCGATGTTGGGGATCCCGCGTCGGACGGTGTCGTGGTCGATGACGTCGTCGTGCGCGACGAAGGCGGTGTGCAGGAGCTCGAAGGCGGCGGCCACGTCGTACACCCCGACCGCGTCGGCGTCGCCGCCCCCGAAGGCTCGGAAAGACGCGACGACCAGTGCAGGCCGGAACCGTTTGCCGCCGTCCGCGGCCCGCTCGATGGCCGACCCGAGGGCCGCCATCTCGCCGCCGATCGCGGTGGCCTGGGACTTCACGCGGGCAAGACTGCGCGCGATCGCCTCGTCGGTGGCCGCGCGGGCATCGGTGTCGATCATCGGCGCCTCCCACATTGCTAGTTTGGCTAGCAATACCGCTCGACACCGATGCTACCCGCCTGTGCGGGTGGTGTCCACGCGTGGAAGACAACGTCCGGATGGGGTATGCAGAAGGCCCGGATCCGTGTGGATCCGGGCCTTCGTCCGTTGCGGGGACAGGATTTGAACCTGCGACCTCTGGGTTATGAGCCCAGCGAGCTACCGAACTGCTCCACCCCGCGGCACAAGAGATGAGCTTAGCACGGGGTTGTCGGGGTGTCGAATCGTGCTCGGACATCCGCCGTGCCGTTGCCCCCGAAGCCGTCGGTGATGAGGATGGCGTCATGGTCGATCACTCCGCCTCCGAGCTCTCCGACGATCGGCGTGAGGGCCGGGACGAGACACCGTACGAGCGTGCGGACCGGAACTGGAACGAGATGCTCCAGGAGTTGAGGGTGTTGCAGACCGGTGCGCAGATCCTCGCCGGGTTCCTGCTCGCGCTGGCGTTCCAACCGGCCTTCGACGACCTCGACGGCGGCCAACGGGTGCTCTACCTCTCGCTCGTCGTGCTGGCGGGGGTCACCTCGATCACGGCGCTCGCGCCGGTGGCGATGCATCGCCTGCTGTTCCGACAGCGCGTGAAGGTCGAGGTCGTCTCGCTTAGTCACGCGGCGGTGGTCGTCGCGCTCGGACTGGTGGCCGTGCTGGTGGTGGGGGTGGTGGCTTTCGTCTTCGACGTCGTGCTGGGCGGAACCGCCGCGTGGATCATCCTGGCCGCCCTCGGTACGCTCGTGATCGTGGCGTGGATCGTCGCCCCGTTCGTGCTCCGCACGCGTCGGCGGGCCGGAAAGGGGAGCTCATGACCGTGGCCGTCGCCGTCGCGCAGTTCGCGCCCGTCGCCGACACCGGGCGAAACATCGCGGAGATCGCCGAGCTGGCCGCGGTGGCCGCGGACCGTGGCGCCCGCGTGGTCGTCCTCCCGGAGTACTCGAGCTACTTCGTCGACCCCTTCGACGCGTCGTTGCGCGCGAACGCCCAACCCGTCGACGGGCCGTTCACGGCGGCGTTGCGTGAGATCGCCACCGCCCACGGTGTGACCGTCGTCGCCGGGCTGCTCGAGACGGGAGAGGGTGAACGTGTGCGCAACACCGTCGTCGCCGTGGACGAAACGGGGGTGCTCGCCTCCTACCGGAAGCTGCACCTCTACGACGCGTTCGGCCAGCGCGAGTCGGACTGGGTCGAACCCGGTGAGATCGTGCAGCCCCCGGTGTTCGCCGTCGACGGGCTGCGGCTGGGCATCATGACCTGCTACGACCTGCGCTTCCCGGAGGTCACGCGCCTGCTCGCCGATGCCGGGGCGGAGGCGGTCCTCGTCGCGGCGGAGTGGGTGCGCGGTCCGTTGAAGGAGCACCACTGGCGGACCCTGCTCCACGCGCGCGCGATCGAGAACACCGTGTTCGTCGCCGCATCCGACCACCCGCCGCCCCTCGGCGTGGGTCATTCGATGGTGGTGGACCCGCAGGGTGTGGAGGTCGCCGCCGTCGGCACCGGTACCGGAGTCGCCGTCGCGCACCTCGACCCGGAGGCGATCTCACGCGTGCGGCGGGTGAACCCCGCGCTGGCGCTTCGCCGATTCGGTGTCGTGCCTCGGGCATGACGCGTCACTTGCGGCCCGGAGCCCGTTCCGCCGTGCCGCGGGCCGGTGCCTGGGCCGTGTGACCTGCGGTGCCCGTCAGATCATCGTGGCCAGGCGTGCCCCGGCGTCGCGGATGACCTCTTCGCGCTTGCAGGCGGCGAACCGCACCAGCGTCGCGTAGTCGGGTCGCCGCGCAGCGGTGACGAACGCGGTGAGGGGGACGGCGACGACACCGGCCCGGTCGGGCAGCTCACGGCAGAAGTCGTCGGCGTCGCGCGCGCCCAGCGGTGCGGCGTCGGCGACGGTGAAATACGAACCGGCGGGGGTCGACACCCCGAAGCCGGCCGCGGTCAGACCCTCGCCGAGGAGGTCGCGCTTGCGCCGCAGCGTGTCGGCGATGCCGTGGAAGAAGGAATCCGGCAGGCGCAGTCCCGCGGCGATCGCCGGTTGGAACGGGCCGCCGTTGACGTAGGTGAGGTACTGCTTGACGGTCATCGCCGCGTCGATGAGGTCGGCGGGACCGGTCGCCCAGCCGATCTTCCATCCGGTGGTGGCGAAGGTCTTGCCCGCCGAGGAGATCGCGATCGTGCGCTCGCGGGCGCCGGGCAGGGTCTGCACGACGGTGCGTTCCCCCTCGAGGACGAGATGCTCGTACACCTCGTCGGTCACGATGATGGCGTCGTGGCGTTCGGCGAGGGCGACCACGTGCTGGAGCACCTCGCGCGTGAACACGGTGCCGGTCGGGTTATGGGGGTCGTTGACGAGGATGACGCGGGTACGGTCGCCGACGGCGGCGGCGAGCTCGTCGAGGTCCGGCTGGAAGTCGGGCCACCGCAGCGGAACCGTGACCAGACGGGCGCCGGCGAGGGCGACGAGGGCGGCGTAGGCGTCGTAGTAGGGCTCGAACACCACGATCTCGTCGTCCGGGGAGTCGATGAGGGCGAGCAGGGTCGCCGCAAGCCCCTCGGTCGCGCCCGCCGTGGCGATGATCTCGGTACCGGGATCGAGGGCGACTCCGTCGAACCTCGCCCGGTGTTCGGCGACGGCTTCGAGGAGGTCGGGATGGCCGCGGCCGGGCGGGTACTGGTTCATCCCGTCGGAGATCGCCTGCCGAGCGGCCTCGAGCACCTCCGCCGGTCCGTCTTCGTCCGGGAAGCCCTGACCGAGGTTGATCGCGCCCGAACGGGCCGCGAGCGCCGACATCTCGGCGAAGATGGTGGGGGAGGCGACGCCGTCCGCGCTCATGAGCCCTGCGCCCCGGGCGGTGCGGCGCCAGGCGCCGGGTATCTCTCGCATCCGACCCACGCTACTCGCATAGAGGCATCCCATCTGTGCCATAGGGAACCCACAGGCTCGCTCGGCATCGTTGTCGACGTGAGGCAGAAGGAGCAGCAATGACCGAGAACCAGGGCGAGCGCCCCGAAGACCGCAATCCCGTGGAACCGCAGGCAGGCGCCGTCTGGCAGCCGCCCGCGCAGCCGCCGCTGCCGACCACGCCGGCCAGCGAGGGGTACCCTCCCCGTGCCACGGGCGTCCCGCCGCAGCCGCAGGCGTCGCACGCACAGTACGCCTTCGGACCGGCTGCGCCCACGGGGGTCCAGCAGACGCTCCCGATCCAGGATGCGCCGACGTCGACGAAAAAGCAGAAGGTCGGCGCCGGCAAGGTCGCCGGCATCATGATCGCCGCCGCGATCGTCGGCGGTGCCGCCGGACTGGGCGGCGCCTATGCGGGGGCGAGCCTGTTCTCGACCACGAGCGAGACCGCCGTGGCCGGACCGTCCACCGTGACCGTCAACGACACCGACTCGGTGAACCAGACCACCGCGATCGCCGCGAAGGTCGTGCCGAGCGTGGTGACCATCTCGGCGAACAACGACACCACCGGCGGGACCGGTTCCGGCGTCGTGCTCAGCGAGGACGGCTATGTCGTGACCAACACCCACGTCGTCACGCTCGACGGCGCCACCGCCGACGCGTCGATCAGCGTCACCACCTCGGACGGCCGCGTGTACAGCGCCGAGATCGTCGGCACCGATCCGATCTACGATCTGGCCGTCATCAAGCTGGAGGACGCCGAGGGGCTCACCCCGATCGAGTTCGCCTCGTCGGCGGATCTCAACGTCGGCGACACCACGGTCGCCGTGGGAGCGCCGCTGGGACTGTCCAACACGGTCACCACCGGCATCGTCAGTGCGCTCAACCGGTCCATCCAGATCGCCTCGTCGGCCGCACCCGACATCGAGCAGGACGAGACACAGGACGACGGCAACGACCGCACCCCGCCGTTCTACTTCGACTTCGGTGACGAGGGGCAGCAGACCACCGCGACCGAGACCATCTCGATCGCCGTCATCCAGACCGACGCGGCGATCAACCCCGGCAATTCCGGCGGGGCCCTCGTCGACGACGAGGGGAACCTGATCGGCATCAACGTCGCGATCGCCTCGGCCGGCAGCTCCGCGGAGTCCGGTTCCATCGGGGTGGGCTTTTCCATCCCCTCCGACGTGGTCCAGCGCATCACCGACGAGATCATCGCCGAGGGCGGTGCCACGCACGGTCTGCTGGGGGCGAGCGTGATGCCGGCCGCCGCGGTCGAGGGGGCCACGATCTCCGGTGCGTACCTCGCCGAGGTCGTCGCCGGTGGCGCCGCCGAGGGTGTCGGCCTGCAGGCCGGTGACATCGTCACGGCGTTCAACGGCGTGCCCATCACCGACGCCACCGACCTGACCGCGCAGGTACGCGCGGCCGCCGCCGGAAGCGACGCCACCGTGACCTTCGTCCGGGACGGCCAGACGCAGACGGTGGAGGTCACCCTGGGCGAGCTCGGCTGACCCCCCCCGGCCGCTTCGGCGGCACCGACGCCACCCCGCGATAGGCTCGCGGGGTGGCGTCCTTCTCGTTCGGCGCGGGGAATGCGCGCAAGCTCCTGAGCATCCCGTTGTACGGCCTCGGTCGCCTGGCCACCCTCGTGATCCCGCGTACCGCGGACCGGTGGGTGTTCGGATGCGCGGTCGGGGTGACCGACGGGGCCTTGGCGCTGTGGAACGCCGCCGGCGAGGATCTCGACGCTCGCGCCACATGGCTCGTCGACGACGATGCGCAGGCGGCCGAAGCCACCCGCCGCGGGATCCCGTGGGTGCGCAAGAATTCGCCGCGTGGGTTCTGGCGCACCGCACGCGCGCGCGTCGTGGTCGTCACCCACGGGTTCGGCGATGTGCACCGCTACGCCGTATCGGGGGCGTTCATCGTGCAGCTGTGGCACGGTATCCCGCTCAAGCGCATCGGTCTGGACTCGCCCGTGACCACCCGCAGCCGCATCCTCCCCGCGTCCCGACTGGTCCGCGCGCTGCTGGCGTTCATGTACCGGGGGGCGACCCGTCGCATCCGGTTGATCCCGGCGGCCTCCCACCGGGTCCGCGGGCGGCTCGAGTCGGCCTTCGCCCTCGCCGATGAGCGGGTGCCGGTCACGGGGGAGCCGCGCGTGGATGCGCTCTCGGCGGGTACGGCCGACCACCGGCGCGGCTCCGCCCTCGCCGCGCTCGCCGCGGCATGCGGCCCGGACGGGCCACAGCACCGCGTGCTGTACGCCCCGACGTGGCGGGACGGGGAGCCGGACCCGGCTGTCCCGGATACGGGGGAGTGGCGGCTCATCGCGGAGGTGTTGGAGCGTCATGGTGCGGTGCTGTACATCCGCTCGCACCCCTTGGGTGCGGGGGAGTACGCCCCACCGGATGAGATCACCGGCCGCCGGGTGCGGATGCTGGGCTCCGACCTCGTCCCGGAGATCACCCCGTTGCTGCCCGCGTTCGACGCCCTCGTCACCGACTATTCCTCGCTCGTGTTCGACACGTCCCTCGTGCCGCTCCCCGTGATCTTCCTCGCGCCGGACCTCGAGCGGTACGCCCGCGAGCGGGGGTTCTACGGGTCGTATCGGGAGGTCGCCGGTGACGATGTCGCGACCACGTGGACCGAGGCCGCCGGGCGTCTCGACGCCGTGTTCGCCGATCCGGCCGAGCGCGAGCGCCGCCTCGCACGTGCCCGAGAGCTCGACGCGCGGGTGCACGCGTTCCACGACGGCCGGAACGCCGCCCGGGTGTACCGTGCCATTCTGACCGCGCTCGCCGACGAGCCGCACTCCGGTTCGAGGGAAGGAACCCGATGATCCAGGCCCGCTTCGACGGAGGGGATGCCCCCACGCTGGTGCTCTCCGGAACCGGTCCGCGCCCCCGGGCCGTCGAACTCGCCGGCAGCCGTGCTCGCACCAGCGCGAGGCTGACCGGCCGCGGCAAGACGTGGCGGGCGGTCCTCCCGCTCACCGCGTCGCGGTGGGGTGGGCCGGTGCTGCCGATCCCGAGCGGCGAGTACCGCGTCGAGATCACGCCGGCAGCGGACGCGCAGGACGCGCAGGAGGCCGCTCCGATCGAGGACCTGCCGTTGACCCAGCTCGGCGGTCTGCGCGCCCACCTGACCGGGGGCCTGATGACCGCCGGTCCGCCGATCGATCCCGCCTACGATTCCGGAGAGGGGCAGGATGCGCTCGAACGCCGCTACGCCACCCGGCCCGGCGGTCTCGAGAACGCGGTGTTCTTCGAGAGTTTCTACGGTCGCAACGTCAGCTGCAACCCGCTGGCCATCGACCGTGAGCTCGCGCGACGCGCCCCGCGTGTCACCCGGTATTGGAGCGTCGTCGACCTCTCGGTGCCGGTTCCGGACGGGGCGGTGCCGGTCGTCGAGGGGAGCCCGGAATGGTGGCGCGCACGCGGGCACAGCCGGCTTCTGGTGATCAACGACTGGTTGCGACGCCGGTTCGTCCGAGAGCGTGGCCAGATCGTGTTGCAGACCTGGCACGGCACCCCGTTGAAGCGCCTCGCGCTGCACCGGCCCGGCTTCGACCCGCGACGCATGGCGGCGGTGCTCAAGGAGTCTCGTAGGTGGAACGTGCTGCTCGCGCAGAACCCCTATGCCGCGAAGGTGCTCGGCAAGGCCTACGCCTTCCTGACCCGACCGATGTGGGTGGAGGGCTACCCGCGCAACGACGTCCTGGTCCACGGCGACGACGGCGGCACGCGCGAGGGCCTCGGCATCGGCGCGGGGGAGCGTGTGCTGCTGTACGCGCCGACCTGGCGCGACGACCGTCGCGAGATCGTCGATTTCGTCGACCCCGCCGCGCTGGCCGCCGCGACCGGTGCCGTCGTCCTGGTGCGCGGCCATTCGCGCACGCTCCAGCCGGGGCGCGATGCCGAGGGGCCGCGGGTGGTCGACGTGACCGGTTTCCCGGACACCTCGCGGCTGCTGCTGGCGGCCGACGCGCTCATCACCGACTACTCCTCGGTCATGTTCGATTTCAGTGTGACCGGCAAGCCGATGTACTTCCTCGTCCCCGATCTCGAGCGCTACCGCGGGGAGCTGAGAGGCTTCTACTTCGACCTGGCCGACCGGGCCCCCGGTCCGCTCGTGCGCTCACAGGAGGAGCTCGTAGCGGCGTTGTCACGCGATGACGCCGACGTGTACGCCGACCGCTATGCGGTGTGGCGACAGACCTTCAACGCCCGCGACGACGGACACGCCGCCGAACGTGTCGTCGATCGCATCCTCGATCAGGGGTTCGTCGACGCCGGCTGAGCTCGCCGCGGTCGGCGACGACGACCCCGATCAGGGCAGGGGCGTGTTGCGCCCGTCCAGACGTGAGGTGTCGACGGTGTCGTCGGCTCCGCGTACGGTGCCGACGAGGAATCCCGCGCCCCACGCCACGTGCATGGTGGGAAGCACCGCGAGCGTCCACAGTTTGTCGCGCCAGCCGGTTCCCCCGCCGCGACCGGCCGCGACGCCGCCGACGAGCATCGCGTAGGCGACGATCGGCAGGTACACCACCGCCGCCAGCCACGCCCACACCCCGGTGAGCACGCGGGTCACCTGCAACAGGCCGACCACGGCGGCCGCGCCCAGCACCGCCACCAGGGCGGGAGGCGCGAAGAAGCGCACCGAGTTGGTGCGTCCGTAGCGGCGGACGAGTTCTCCGCGCCAGCGGCCCGTGGCGAAGAACTGGCGGACCAGGCGCGTCCAGCTGTCGCGTGGCCAGTAGGTGACGGCCAGCTCCGGGTCGAACCACACCACGTGGCCGGCCTGGCGGATGCGGAGGTTCAACTCCCAGTCCTCACCGCGTCGGATGCTCTCGTCGAACAGGCCGACCTCTTCGAGGACGTCACGCCGCATCACCCCGAGGTAGGCGGATTCGGCCTCCCCCTCGCGGGCTCCGACGTGGTAGGCCCCGCCCCCAAGGCCGATGGGGGAGTTGTAGGCGCGGGCCACGGCGCGTTGGAAAGGCGTCCGGCCGTCGGCGCGCATGACGCCGCCGACATTGGCGGCACCGACGCGTCGAAGGGTCGCCAGGGCGCGCACGGTGTATCCGGGGTCGAGTTCGGAATGGGCGTCCACGCGCACGATGATCGGGTGGGCACCGGCGCGGATCGCCAGGTTCAACCCCACGGGGATATCGGCGGCCGGGTTGTGGACCAGGCGCACACGGGGATCTTCCGCCGCGAGCTCCGCCGCGACGGCTTCGGTGCCGTCGGAGGACGGGGCCAGGGCGAGGATGAGCTCCAGTGGCCCGGGCACCTGCTGCGCGAGCACGGATTCGACGGCGCGACGGAGGTAGGCCCGCTCGTTGAGGACGGGCATGACGAAGGTCACGCCGGTGGTGTCCGAGACCTCCGGCGCGTCCTCGCGCCCGGGCTGGTGGACATGCACCCGACGATCATGTCATGGGCGGCTGGGTAGGCTGGGAGGGTGAGTGTGGTGACGGACGCGCGCAAGGCGATCGCTCTGCTCCGCAAGGCCGTCGACCAACGGCGCGCGGTGCGGGACGTCAAGCGGCGGGTCGCGGCGCAGCCGCACCACCCGTCCCGGCACTACCGTGTGGCGGTGTACTTCGCCGACGGCGACGTGAACATGTATCAGATGCGGCAGTGGTACAAGCCGCTGGCGAAACTGGCGGAGACGTGGCCGGTCGTCGTGCTCAGTCGTGCGGTCACCGGTGCGTCGGCGTTGCTGGCCGACGGCGCCTTGCCGGTGGCTTTCGTCCCGACGGTCCGTCAGCTCGAGCAGTTCGTCGCCGATCAGGACATCCGGGTCGTCCTCTACGTCAACCAGAACACCCGGAACTTCCAGATGTTCCGATACGGCCGCCGCTGGCATGTCTTCATCAACCACGGCGAGTCCGACAAGATGTACATGACCACCAACCAGTTCAAGGCGTACGACTACGCCTTCGTGGCCGGGGACGCCGCGCGTGAACGCCTCTCGCGGGTGCTGTGGGACTACGACCTGGAGGCCCGCACGATCGAGATCGGTCGACCGCAGGCCGACCACTACTCCGGTGCGACGCCCTACACACCCGATGAGCGCACCGTCGTGCTGTACGCACCCACGTGGGAGGGCGACCGCCCTTCGGCCCACTACGGGTCGGTGCGCACGCACGGCGAGGCCCTCGTCAAGGCGTTGCTGCAGACCGGTCGCCACCGCGTCGTCTACCGCCCGCACCCGCGATCCGGAGTGGTCGACGCGGAGTACGGGGCGGCGAACCGTCGCATCATCGCCGCGCTCGCCGAGGCGAACGACGCCGACCCGTCGGCCCAACACGTCTACGACGACGGGCCCGAACTGGGCTGGCAGCTCGCGGCCGCGGATGTCGCCGTGGTGGACATCTCGGCGATGGTCTACGACCGTCTCGCCGCCGACAAGCCGCTGTTGGTGACACGCCCCGTCGACCCGGAGGCCGTGGTCGACACGCACGGCTATCTGTCGGCGTGCGAGTGGTTGGACGCCGGCCTTGCCTCGCACATCGTCGAACAGACCGATCGCGTGCTCGCCGATCCCGAGGCGGTCGCCCGACTCGAGCAATGGGTGCGCCACTACTTCGGAGACACGTCTCCGGGGGCGGCGACCGCGCGGTTCCATGCCGCCGTCGATCACCTCATGGACGAGTGGAACCGATGGGATCGTCAGGACGACGAAGACCACGACGGCGAAGAGGCCGAGCTCGACGCGTGACCGGGTCCGTCCGGGATCAGCCGGGCGCGGTCGTCTCGCTCCCGTGCGTGCCGGTTTCGATCTCGCGTGACCCCTTCTTCCGGGTCAAGGCACCGCGCACACCGGCGGCGCCTCGGGCGGTGCCGCCGGTGATGGCGTCGCCGACCCGACGGATGCGGCGGCCGGCCTGGTATTCCAGTCGCGTCGCGCCGGGCGGCGGTTCCAGCTGCGCGGGCAGCGTGTAGGGGGCCTCCGGGAACGCCCGACGTGAATTGACGAGTACGCGGCGACCGAGGATGTTGTTGCCCGCCCCGCCGACGGCGGCGCCGATGCCGAAGGGAAGGGCCTTGCCGATCCAGGAGGCTCCACCGCGGGCGGCGAACTGGCGGATGAAGGTCGTCTTGAGTCGGTCGACCAGGGGTCCGACGGCGGCACGCGGAAGGGTCTGCGTGACCATTTGGCCCCAGTAGGTGTCGCGGGAGGGGCCCTTGCCGGTGGCTTGGTTGGCCAGCTGCGCGACGAGGTCGACACCCTCCTGACCGAGCATGAGGGTCAGCACCAGCGCTCGGGCACGGTTGGGATCATCGACCGGGATGCCGTGGACCTCGGCGACCGATTGTGCGAAGAGTGCCGTGGCCTCCAGGAAGCCGGCGGTCTCGACTCCGCTGAGGGCGAGGGTGACACCGGTTCCGATGCCGGGGATGACGGCCGTCGCGCCCACGGCCGCTCCGCCGGTGGTCACCGCGGCGAGGTAGCGACGCTCCAGCATCCGGATGATGTGGGCGGGGTCGACGTCGGGATGACGAAGCCGGATGCTGCGCAGATGCGCGAGGACCGCGGGGCGCTGGATCGCCAGGACGCGGTCGAGGGCGCGGATCGTCGCCGGGTGCTCCTCGGAGCCCACCGGGGGGATCCCGCCGTCCCATGGGGTGTCATCGGGGAGGGAGTGGATGCGGTGCACCTTCTCGGACATATCACCGCGATCCTAGGCGGCGGGCCTGGGATGAAGCCGGAAACGCCCCGAGCGGGTCGGAACCCGGTCGGGGCGTTTCTGCGCCTGAGGATCAGACGAAGAGGTTGGCGCGCTCGAGGTCTTCGGCGAAGTCGACCTCGACGGCGTACAGGTCGGAGATGTCCAGCGGCGCGACGCGCAGGCCGTCCTCGGCGATGGCGAGTTCGAGGCCGCGCTCGAAGTAGTCCTGGTCGTCGACGCGCTGCAACTGACGCATGAACGCCTTCTTGTCGCGCGAGGAGATGTAGTTGATGCCCACCGCTTCGCCGATTCCGCCGCGGACGGTCTTGGACAACTCGTCGATGTGGCCGTCGGCGGTCACGGTGTACTTGACCTCTTCGTCGCTGACCTTGGAGGTGTTGACCGTCACGAACGAACGGTCTGCGTCGATGTGCGCGAGGGCCCGGCCCAGGACCCGCGGGTCGAAGACGACGTCTCCGTTCATCCAGAGCACACCGGAACGGCCGGTCTTGTTGAGGCCGCGCAGCAGGCTCTTGGAGGTGTTCGTCTGGTCGTAGCTGTCGTTGTAGACGTAGTCGGCCTCGGGGAAGGCCTCCACGATCGTTTCGGCGCGGTAGCCGACGACGGTGGTGACGCGCGCGTCGGAGCCGAAGGCGGCGCGGATGTTGTCGTGCTGCTGGCGCATGATCGAGCGGCCGTCGGACAGCTGCGTGAGCGGTTTGGGCAGGCTACGGCCGAGGCGCGAGCCCATGCCGGCCGCGAGGATCACGATCTGAGTCGTCACGATTAAGTCTCCTGGAGTGTTGGTTCACCGTCGGTTCACCGACGCGACACCCCGTTGTGCTTTGTGAATGGTAGCGAGATCGTCTGGGAACAGACAGAGTCCCCGGGCGGCGTTGCCGATTCGTGATATATCGGTGGGGGTGCGTGTGCGGTGCGAATCCTCTGAACGTGGGGCGGTGGGCTACAGGCGTGTCGAGCGGGGTTGGTACCTTGGATCGGTGACAGCATCGCTGCCCATACCGGGGGATTCCAATACGCCGCACAACGGCGTTCGTGGGGCGGGCGCGCGCGAGAGCGGAGCGCTCATCTCCCTTCCGCCGAAGCCACCTCTTCCCGACGACGTGGCGGCACCGGCGGATCCCGGTCCGCCCCCGCCGCTTCCGCACGATCTCGCGCAGGCGCCTGTCTCCCCCGTGCGCCGGGCCGAAGCCGTTCGCCTGGATGACCTCGTGATCCCGCCCCGCCCGCCGCTTCCGCCCTCGGTCCCGGGCTCCGACGACGGGGATCTCGAGGCCCACGATCCCCCGGACGACGGGGACGTCACGGACGGCGATCCCGTAGACGGCGAGAAGGCCACGCCGCGCGAATCCTCGGACGAGGGGCCGGTCGACATCGACGCCGGCGATGAACGGGATCTCGACGATCTCGACGCGGACGACCTGCCGCTCGCCGACGGCGACGGGGACGAGCATCTGCTGGTCGATGACGAACCCACCCCGCTCGCCGAGGTCATCGACGACGAGGACGAGGACGGGGACCGGGACGAGGACGACATCGTCCGTGCCGCCTCAGACGACACCGTCCTCGACGACGACCCGACGGTCCAGGACGACGCGACTCCTGAGGCTGCAGGCTCTCCCGAGGAAGGCACTGCTGCCGTCGAAGACGACACCGCTCTCGAGGAGGACCCTGCTCCCGAGGAGGACCCATCTGTCGAGGAGGACAGCTCTCCCGTCGCAGACCCCCTTCTCCTGGTCGCCGACCCGGGGGACGCCGCCTCAGGCGATATCGACGAGTCCACCGACACGGACCTCCCCACCGACCCGGATGCCACCGACCCGGACGAACCCACCGGCGTCGACGACGCCTCCGGTGCGGCAGCCGTGACCGACATCGTCGCGTCGGTGCTCGCCGACGACGAGCCCGCGGCAGATTCGGCTCTCGCGCTGCGAGGCGTGACGAAGGTGTTCGGGCAGACGCGGGCGGTGGACGGCATCGACCTCACCGTGCCCGCCGGCACGTTTTACGGGCTGGTCGGCCCGAACGGCGCGGGCAAGACCACCACGCTGTCGATGATCGCGGGTCTGCTGCAGCCGGACCGCGGGGCGATCAGTGTGAACGGCGTCGACGCGATCAGCGACCCGGTGCATGCCAAGAGCATGATGGGCGTGCTCCCCGATCGGCTGCGGACCTTCGACCGCCTGACGGGGCGCCAGCTGCTCTATTACTACGGCGTCCTGCGCGGCCTGTCGCCGTCGGTGGTCGAGTCGCGCACGGCCGACCTCGCCCGGGCGTTCGACCTCACCGACGCCCTCGGTCGGGTGGTGTCGGACTACTCGGTGGGGATGTCGAAGAAGGTGATGCTCGCCGGGGCCCTCATCCACTCGCCCCGCGTGCTCGTGCTCGACGAGCCGTTCGAGTCGGTCGATCCGGTCTCCAGTTCGGTCATCCTCGACATCCTCGGCACCTACGTGGAGCACGGCGGGACCGTCATCCTCTCCAGCCACGGCATGGATCTGGTCGAACGCGTCTGCAGTCGTGTGGCGGTGATCGTCGCCGGTCAGGTGCTCGCCGAGGGGACGATCGACGAGGTGCGTGGCGAACTGACCCTCGAACAGCGGTTCGTCGAGCTCGCCGGCGGCCTGAGCGACGTGGAAGGCCTGGAGTGGCTGCACACATTCTCCGACTGAGGCTCGCGATGATGCTCGGCGCCCTGCGCGGCGAGCCCCGACACACCATCCGTACCGCCGTCGGCCTCGTCGTGCTCGCGGCAGCCGTCGCGGCCGGCTGCTGGGCCCTGGTGACGTTGGACGAGGCGACCCCGGAGGCGTTCGCCGCGGTGGCGATCATGGGTGGCGCGGCCATCACGCTCGGGTTCGCGCTCGCTCCCGTCGTGACCGGGTCGGCCGACCCGCTGGATCCGCGTCGTTTCGGCGTGCTCGGGCTGGCCCCCCGTCCCCTGTCGGGGGTCCTCGCCGTGGCCGGCATGCTGTCGGTCCCGGTCTTGGCCGTGCTCGCTCTGGCGGTGACGACGGCGATCGTGTGGGGGTCGCTGGAGGCACCCGTGTGGATCGGTGTGCTCTCGGTGGTGCTCATCGTCGTGACGTGTGTGCTCTTGGCCCGTGTCGCCATGGCCCTGACCTCGATGTTCCTGCGGGAGCGGCGCTCGCGTGAACTGTCGAGCGTGCTCGCCGTCGGCATCCTCGTCGTCGTCGTCCCCGTCGTGGTCTTCCTCGCCTCGCTCGAATGGGAGGGCACCGTCCCGGTTGAGCTCATGGAGGCCGTGCGCGTGCTTTCGTTCACGCCGTTCGGAGCCGCGTGGGCGCTGCCCGGCGTCGTCCTCAGCGGTGAATCGGTCGCGCTCACCACCCTCGTCGCGGTCGGCACCCCGCTTGCGTTGGGCGCCGCGTGGGTGGGCCTGGTCACACGCATCCTGTCCACCACCGAGCGACCGGTGTCGGTGAAGGAACGTGGCGGGCTGGGGTGGTTCAACGTCACCCCCGGCACCCCCACGGGCGCCGTCGCCGCGCGCAGCCTGGTCTACTGGCTGCGCGATCCGCGCCACATCGTCAATGTCGTCGTCATCCCCGTGGCGGCGGCGATCGTGATCATCCCGCTTCTGCTGGCCGGCGTGCCGGCGCATCTCGTGGCGCTCGTGCCGGTGCCGATCATCGCCCTGTTCCTGGGATGGCTTCCCCACAACGATCTCGCCTACGACTCCACGGCGGTGTGGATGCACATCGCCAGCGGATTGCACGGGGCGGCCGACCGGATCGGCCGGCTGGTCCCGGTCGTGCTCCTGGGTGTGCCGTTGCTGGCGATCGGGATCCCCATCGCGGTGTCGTTGCACGGGCGCTGGGCGATGCTGCCCGCCATGGTCGGCGTGTGCGTCTCGCTGTTCCTGTGCGGGTTGGGGCTGTCGAGCATCTCATCGGTGGTCAGCCCCTACCCGGTCTCGCGTCCCGGCGACAGCCCGTTCCAGCAGCCGCAGCGCACCGGCGCGAGCGGCGCACTGTCGCAGTCGTTCGTGATGCTCGGCACGATCGCGCTGAGCGCGCCGGTGCTGTGGTGGGCCCGGCTCGCTCTGGATGGCGATGTGGCATCGGCCGAGCTCGCGCTGTGGGCGGGGATCGGTGTCGGCGTCGTGGTTCTCGCCCTGGGCGTCGGGATCGGTGGCGGGGTGTTCCGTCGACGCGGCAGTCGCATCATGGAATTCGCCGAGGCGAGTTGAGCCCGAGACCATAGCCCCGGCGTGCGCGCGGCGGCGGTAGAATCTCTCACCATGAGCACCCCTCTCGACAGTCCGGACCAGGGCGGTCTGGCGACACTGGACCGCGAGCTTGAAGAACTCATCAAAGAGGAGAGTGTCGAGCCGGGCGATCACGAGCGGTTCTCGCACTACGTCAAGAAGGACAAGATCCTCGAGTCGGCGATCACCGGCAAGCCGGTCCGCGCCCTGTGCGGCAAGAAGTGGACGCCGGGCCGCGACCCGGAGAAGTTCCCCGTCTGCCCGCAGTGCAAAGAGATCTACGAGAGCCTCAACGGCTGAATCCGGCGACGATCTCCGGTACGCTCACGCGGCGTCGACGTAGACCGTCGGCAGGGCCGGGTCGGAACGGCTGAGCGCCCGCGCGGCCAGCGGGAGTTCCTCCCGCACGCGCATGTGGTGTTCGCGGGCGGCCGCCACGCCCGCGTCGCCGAGGGCGGCGGTGTCGGGCCGGCCGTGATCGATCAACGTCGTCTGCAGCGCGCGTGAGCCGGGGTGCTCCACGGCGGTGTCGAGCTCGTCGAACCCGTCACTGACGGCGATGAGTTCGGAGGTGGCCACACCGTCGGCCAGCGTGCGGAACGCCGCCTTGCGACCGCCTTGTGAGCCCTTCGCGGTCGAGGTCTTCGCGACGGGGACCCATCCACCGGCGGCGTCCTGTCGGGCGACGAGCTTGTAGACCATCCCCGCGGTGGGGGTGCCCGACCCGGTGACCACGGACGTGCCGACGCCGTAGGCGTCCACGGGACTGGCGGCCAGTGCCGCGATGGCGAACTCGTCGAGATCGCTGGTGACCGTGATGCGCGTCCGGGTCGCCCCCAGGGCGTCGAGCTGACGGCGCACCTGCGCGGCGACGGTCGGCAGATCGCCCGAGTCGATGCGGACACCGCCGAGCCCGGTGCCGGCGACACGGATGGCCGTGTCGACACCGGTGGCGATGTCGTAGGTGTCGATGAGCAGCGTCGTCGCCGTCCCCAGCGCGTCGATCTGTGCGCGGAAGGCGTCTTCCTCGCTGTCATGCAGGAGCGTCCACGAGTGCGCGGCGGTCCCCATCGTCGGAACCCCCCACTCGGCGCCGGCCCGCAGGTTGCTGGTGGCACCGAATCCGGCGATGTGCGCGGCGCGCGCGGCGGCGACCGCGGAGCGTTCGCCCGCGCGGCGCGAGCCCATCTCGGCGAGCGGACGGGACCCGGCGGCGATGCTCATGCGCGCAGCGGCCGTCGCGACGGCGGAGTCGTGGTTGAGCACCGACAGGGCGAGGGTCTCGAGGATGACCGCCTCAGCGAACGTGCCCTCCACCGTCAGGACGGGCGAGCCCGGGAAGTAGAGCTCGCCCTCGCGGTAGCCGGTCACCGACCCGGCGAAGGAGTATCCCTCGAGCCAGCGCACGGTCTCCGCGTCGACGATCCGCTCATCGCGCAGGTAGCGCAGCTCGTCGTCTCCGAAGCGGAAGTCCTCGATGAGCTGGAGGAGGCGGCCGGTGCCTGCCACGACACCGAATCGGCGCCCACCGGCCAGGCGTCTGCCGAACACCTCGAACACACAGCGGCGGTGCGCGGTACCGTCGCGCAAGGCGGCATCGAGCATCGTCAGCTCGTAGCGGTCGGTGAGTAAGGCGGTGCTGTCGGGGGCACTCATGTCGCCAGCCTAGCCACGCCGGGGCGGACGTCAGCGCGACCGGTAGGCTGGGCGATCGTGGATGACGCGCCGATCGGGATCTTCGACTCCGGCGTGGGCGGACTGACCGTGGCCCGCGCCGTCTCGGCGATGCTGCCGCGGGAATCGATCGTCTACATCGGCGACACCGCGCGCTCGCCCTACGGTCCGAAACCCATCGCCGACGTGCGCCGATACGCCCTCGAAATCCTCGACGGACTGGTCGAACAGGGCGTGAAGATGCTCGTGATCGCGTGCAACACCGCGTCGGCGGCGATGCTGCGAGACGCGCGGGAGCGCTACGACGTCCCCGTGGTGGAGGTCATCGGCCCCGCTGTGCGCACGGCGATGTCGACGACCCGCAGTGGCCGGATCGGTGTGATCGGGACATCCGGCACGATCGCGTCCGGCGCGTACCAGGACATGCTCGAGGTCAACGAACGTCTGACGGTGTTCGCACAGGCGTGCCCGCGGTTCGTCGAGTTCGTCGAGCGCGGCGTCACCGACACGCCCGAGGTGCTCGCCGTGGCCGAGGAATACCTGTCGCCCCTCCGCCACGCCGGCGTCGACACCCTCGTTCTGGGCTGCACGCACTATCCGTTCCTCGAGGGCGCCATCAGCTACGTGATGGGCCCCGACGTGTCACTGGTCTCCAGCGACACCGAGACGGCCAAAGACGTCTACCGGCAACTGGTGGGTCGTGACCTCCTGGCCGGCCCGGATGCGGTCGCCACCCATGTCTACGAGGCGACCGGCTCATCCGCCGACGAGTTCGTCGACCTCGCCCACCGCCTGATGGGTCGTGAGGTGCGGGATGTGCGTCTCGTGCAGACCGGTGCCATCGACCTTCCCCACCGAGCCAACGCATCCGAGGAGGATCCCCGCTCATGACCGACATCACCCGTGCCGACGGTCGCACCGTCGACGAACTGCGCCCCGTCACGATCGAACGCGGCTGGTCGTCGCAGGCAGAAGGATCGGCCCTCATTTCGTTCGGGGGCACCAAGGTACTGTGCACGGCGTCGTTCACCAACGGTGTGCCGCGTTGGCTGACCGGAAAGGGCAAGGGGTGGGTGACCGCCGAGTACGCGATGCTGCCGCGCGCGACCAACGAGCGAAACAACCGTGAGAGCGTCAAGGGCAAGATCGGCGGTCGTACGCACGAGATCTCCCGCCTGATCGGCCGGGCACTGCGCGCCGTCGTCGACACCAAGGCGCTCGGGGAGAACACCATCGTCATCGACTGCGACGTGTTGCAGGCCGACGGCGGCACGCGCACGGCGGCGATCACCGGGGCCTACGTCGCGCTCGCCGACGCGATCGAATGGGGACGCGACAAGAAGTTCATCGGACAGAAGTCGAAGGTGCTGTTCGACTCGGTCTCCGCCGTCTCGGTGGGCATCATCGACGGCACGCCCATGCTCGACCTGGCCTACGTCGAAGACGTGCGTGCCGAGACCGACATGAACGTCGTCGTCACCGGCCGTGGCCTGTTCGTCGAGGTGCAGGGAACCGCCGAGGGGGCGCCGTTCGACAAGCGCGAGCTCGACCAGTTGCTCGAGCTCGGGGTCGCCGGCTGCGCCGACCTGCGCGACCGGCAGGTGGCCGTGCTCGACGGCGCCGGACAGCCCCGCTGAGACAGGGGGCGAAGGGCATGACCGAGACGACGCGCCGCATCGTGCTGGCCACGCACAATCCGCACAAGGTCGAGGAGTTCCAGGCGATCGTCGCCGCGGCACGCCCGGACCTCGAGGTCGTCGGCTATGACGGACCGGAGCCGGTCGAAGACGGCGTGACCTTCGCCGAGAACGCCCTGATCAAAGCCCGTGCCGCGAGCGCCCACACCGGTCTCCCGGCCCTCGCCGACGACAGCGGCATCTGCGTCGACGTCCTCGGGGGGTCACCCGGGGTCTTCTCGGCGTATTGGGCCGGGCATCGCAAGGATGCCGTCGCGAACCTCGAACTGCTGCTGGACCAGCTCGCCGACGTCGCCGACCCACACCGGAGCGCCCGGTTCGTGTCGACCATCGCGCTGGTCCGTCCCGGTCGAGACGATGCGGAGCAGACGGTGGCCGGCGTCTGGCCGGGGCGCCTCGCGACCGAGCCCGCCGGGGCCGGCGGCTTCGGGTATGACCCGATCTTCATCCCGGACGGGCAGGATCCCGCGACCGAGCGGACGGTGTCGCAGTGGAGCGCCGCGGAGAAGAACGCCGCCTCCCACCGCTCGCGTGCGTTCGCCGCGCTGCTGCCGTTGCTCGCCGAGGTCTGATGGCGGCGGGGCGAGCACTGAGAATCACATTCGTTCCCGAGTTCGACCGAGGGCGGTCACCGGAGGCGGTCGCGGCCTAGCCTGGGGGGATGCACGACCATGCCCCCGGCGTCCGAGGCGCCGGCAACAGGCGACTGCTGACGGTGTCGTTGATCATCACCGCATCGGTGATGATCGTGCAGATCGTGGGGGCCGCGCTCACCGGGTCGCTCGCCTTGTTGGCCGATGCCGGCCACATGTTCGCCGACACCGCGGCACTGGTCATCGCCCTCGTCGCAAGTGTCGTGGCCGCCCGGCCCGCGAACGACCGTCGCACGTTCGGCTACCAACGCGCCGAGGTGTTCGGTGCGCTCGCGAACGGTGTCATCCTCATCGTGCTGTCGGTGTGGATCGCCGTCGAAGGCGTCTTCCGGCTGGTGGCCGGGGGAGATCACGAGGTCGCCGGCGGGCTGATGCTGGTGGTCGCGGTGATCGGACTCGTCGCGAACGCCGTGGCGATGTGGCTGCTCAGCTCGGCGCAGCGGCGCAGCATCAACGTCCGTGGTGCGTACCTCGAGGTCCTCGGTGACCTCATCGGGTCGGCGATGGTCATCGTCGCCGCCGTGGTCATCATCGTGACGGGATGGACCGGCGCCGATGCGCTGGCTTCGCTCGCGATCGCCGCTCTCATCATCCCGCGTGCGATCGCTCTGCTGCGCGAGGTCGCGTCGGTGTTGAGCGAGGCGGCGCCGAAGGGCATCCACGTCACCGAGATCCGTGAGCACATCGTGGCGACACCGGGGGTCGTGGCCGTCCACGACGTGCACGTGTGGCAACTCACCCGCGGTGCGCCGGTGTTCAGCGCGCATGTCGTGGTCGACCAGCAGTGCCTGCGCGATGGGCGCGGGCCCGTCATCCTCGCGTCCCTCCAGTCGTGCCTGGCCGATCACTTCGACGTCGAGCACTCGACCTTCCAGCTCGAACCTGCCGACCATGTCGAGCACGACACGCACGCCTGATCGAGACCGGACCCCACCCCGGGCAGGCTCCGCGGTGGTCGAAGGGTGTGTGCATATCCGCAAGTCCGGACGAGGTCAGCCGTCTTCGCGTCGGACCTCGTCCGGGGACGTGTCGGGGCGTAGTCCTCGCCATCGGGCGTGACGCAGGATCCCTCCCGGGGTGAACTCGGCGAACTCCACCTCGCCGACGAGGTCGGGGGTGACCCAGAGCGCGTCGCGGGTGTCGGTGTCGGGAACGCCGACGAACGGATTGGCCTCGGTGCGGCGGGGGAGCAGAGCCTTCTCGAGCCGGGTGAGGGTCGCATCAGAGAACCCGGTCCCGACGCGTCCGGCGTAGCGCAACCCGTCGGCGTCGGGGATGCCGACCAGGAGTGATCCGATCCGGCCACCCCGCCCGCCCTTGCCGGGGCGGATGCCGCCGATGACGACATCCTGCATGCGCGTGAGTTTGACCTTCAGCCATGACTCGGTCCGCTCGCCCCGTCGATACGGTGAGGACGGATCCTTCACCACCACACCCTCGAGGGCGAAGCGCTCCGCGGTGGCCAGTGCCGCATCCACGTCGTCGAAGACCGGCGGGACCCGCACCGGCGCGGCGGTGTCGCCGGCGATGCTCTGGAGCAACTCTCGGCGCGCCGACAGGGGCAGAGCGGCGACATCCCGCCCGTCGATCGACAGCACGTCGTAGAGGTACCACTGCACCGGCGTGCGGGGGGCCTCCCGTGCGATCTCCCGCGGATCGGCGAGGTTCATTCGGTTCTGCAACAGGGGGAAGCTGGGCCGGCCGGAGTCGTCGAGGGCGACGATCTCGCCGTCCAACACGGCCGGCAGCGCCCCGAGATCGAGGGGCGTGTCCGTGAGATCGGGGTACGTCGCGGTGAGGTCCCTCCCGCTGCGGGCGCGCAGGACGAGCGAGCTGCCGTCCCATACCCCGACGGCCCGGATGCCGTCCCACTTCAACTCCGCCCACGCCGCGCCATCCGCGTCGGTGGCCCATCGCCCGGCCGCACGGCGGGCGATGCCGGCGGTGGCGCTCACCGCGAGCATCGGCCGCAGGGCCTCCGCCCCGCGCACGGCCCTGGGCAGGGCCTCCGCTCCGGGCGCCGCCTCTGCCCCCTGGCCCCCTCCTGCGTCTCCCACTTCTTGCTTGGCATGTCCCACTTTCGGTCGCCTCAACGGCGCGTTGACGACCGAAAGTGGGACATCGTCTGGGGGTGGGCCTGCTGTGGGGGCCGCTGCGGCGGAGACGGGCTCCGCGGGTGCGCCGGCGGGGGGCGTTGCCGCTTCGGGCGACGACGCGGGGACATCGTCTGGGGGTGGGCCTGCAGCTGTGGTGAGGAAGCCGTGGTCGGAGCGCTCGACGGGGGCGCCCGCGGCCTGGGGGCGGCCGGCGGCGTCCGTCTTCATGCGGTGCAACAGCCACGACGACTTCTCTCCGTCGCCCTCGGTGCGGATGAGCGCCAGACGCACCTCGCCGAGGGGGCCGCCCTCGCGGCCGCGGGCGGTGAAGATCACCTCGTCGTCCCGCCACTTCTCCAGCTCGTAGTGGCCGGTGTCCCACACCGTCATGGTGCCGGCGCCGTACTGCCCCTTCGGGATGACCCCCTCGAAGTCGAGGTAGCTCAAAGGGTGGTCCTCGGTCATCACCGCGAGGTTGTTGCGGGTGTGACTGTGCGGGACGCCGCGGGGGACCGCCCAGCTGACCAGGACCCCGTCGTGTTCGAGGCGCAGGTCCCAGTGCAGTCGCGATGCGTGGTGCTCCTGGATGACGAACCGAGGGAGGGAATCGGGGTCGGGGGTCTCTCCGGTGGGATGCTCCGGTACCGGTTCGGGGGTCCGCGTCGCCGTGCGCTTGGCGATGTAGGCGGTGAGCGGCCCGTCGGCCGACGGCGGGTCGAGGGCTGCCAGGGGGTCGCCGTGCTCGGCCACCCGTGCGAGGACGGCGTCGAAGGTGAGGTGGGCGAGGGCGGGGTCGTCGAGCTCGTCCCAGGTCCGGGGCGCGGCGACGGTCGGTCGTGCGCGGCCCCGCAGCGAGTACGGGGCGATGGTGGTCTTGGCGGCGTTGTTCTGACTCCAGTCGATGAACACCCTGCCGGTGCGTTCGGACTTGGCCATCTGGCTCACCGCCAGGCCGGGATGGTCGGCTTCGATCGCGCGGGCGAGCTCGCGTGCGACCGTCGAGACCTGCTCGCTCGTCCACGTGCCGTCCAGGTGCGCATACACATGGATGCCCTTGCTCCCGCTGGTGACCGGGAACGCCTCCAGCCCCATGCCATCGAGGATGTTCTTGGCGTGCCGTGCGACCTCTGCGCACTCCGGCAGGCCCACACCGGGGCCCGGGTCGAGATCCAACACGATGCGATCGGGGTTCCCGCGCTGGCCGTCGCGACCGAAGCGCCACTGCGGGACGTGTAGCTCGAGGCTCGCGACCTGCGCGAGATAGACGAGGGTGGGCACGTCGGCGGCGAGGGGGTAGTCCTTCGGCCCGCCCGAGTGCGGGATCGGCAGGCGTCGCAGCCACGAGGGTGCGCCCGGCTCGAGGTCCTTTGCGAAGAAGGACATCGCCGGATCCGCCTCCGTCCCCACCCCGTCGGGCCACCGTTTTCGGGTGATCGGACGGCCGGAGACGTGGGGGAGGAGCACGCCCGCGATGCGGGTGTAGTAGTCGATGACCTCGCCTTTGGTGGTGCCGGTCGCGGGAAAGAGCACCTTGTCGAGGTTGGTGACGCGTAGTCGGCGTCCGTCGATGCGCACCAGCTGCTCCGACCCGGCCATGGCCTCAGGGTAGTGGCCCCGGGCGGTGTGGGGCTGATCGTCCGGAGCGCAAGGGGTGGCACGCGCGGGCGGGGACGGTGTGTACTGGCGGGGTGAGAGCGATCTGGAAAGGTGCCCTGACCTTCGGCCTGGTCAACGTACCGGTGAAGGTGTATTCGGCGACCGAAGACCACGATGTGCCCCTCCACCAGGTGCACGACAAGGACGGCGGGCGCATACGATACCAGCGCATCTGCGAGATCGACGGTGAGGTGGTCCCCTACGCCGACATCGACCGGGCCTACTCCGACGGTGAGAAGACGGTCATCCTCACCAAGGAGGACCTGCGCTCGCTTCCGAGTGAGAAGAGCCGCGAGATCGACGTCGTCGAATTCGTCCCGAGCGACCAGGTCGACCTGTTGACGCTCGACAAGGCGTACTATCTCGAGCCCGATTCGTCGTCGCCGAAGGCGTATGTGCTGTTGCGCAAGACGCTCGAGCAGACCGATCGCACCGCGATCGTGCGCTTTTCGTTGCGGCAGAAGACGCGTCTGGCGGCGCTACGGGTGCGCGGGGAGATGTTGGTTCTGCAGACGCTGCTGTGGGCGGACGAGGTGCGCGAGGCGTCGTTCCCGGCGCTGGACGAGTCGGTGAAGATCTCGGCGAAGGAACTCGAGATGTCGGCGGCGCTCGTCGACAGCTTCGCCGCCGACTTCGATCCGGAGGAGTTCGAAGACGAGTATCAGGCGGAGCTGCGGACCCTCATCGACGCGAAGCTCGAGCGGGGCGACGCGGTCGACACCGCCGAGACGTTCGGTGAGAGCGAGGAGGCGGCGTCCAGTGGAGAGGTGATCGACCTCATGGAGGCGTTGCGCGCGAGTGTGGAGAAATCCCGCGCGGCCCGCTCGGCGAAGGCCTCCGGGGCCGACCCGGCCGAAGACGCGGAGGAGGGATCTGACGGTCACCCCTCCGGTGCGTCGTCGAAGAAGAAGAAGAAGTCCTCCGCCAAGGCGTCCTGACACCGCCCGCCGCCGACCCGCCCCGCTCACGCCCGCCCGCCCCGTTCACGCCCGCCCCGTTCGCGCCCACCCGCCCCCTTTCGTCGCGGCAGGAAAGGGCAGGTTCGGCAGCAAAAGGCGGGTTCGGCAGGAAAGGGCGCTCGGGGCGGTTGGTCGAGGCGGTGGGGCTGAGCGGGTCAGTGCTCGGCGGGGTCGTCGGGCCGGTGACGGGCGCTTTCGCCGTGGCGCTCGGGATGCTCGAAGACGTCGTGGTCGAGTACCAGGTGGCGGGCTTCGTCCTCGTCGGTGACGACGTCTTCGCCGGCGGCCGCGGCGCGCTGTGCCTTGCGTCGCTGCTGGATGTAGTGGGTGGCGACGAAGGCGACCGTGGCGAGCACGGCGACCAGCAGAATGACGTCGATGTACTCGGCGACGAAGTCGCCGACGCCCGGGATGAGGCTCACGCCGTAGCCGAAGACGGTCAGTCCGAAGCCCCACAGGAGCGCGCCGATGAAGTTGTAGAGCGTGTACGTCCACCGGTGCATGTGCCCGACACCGGCGGCGACCGGTGCGAAGGTGCGCACGATGGGCACGAAGCGGGCCAGGATGATCGTGAGTCCGCCGAAGCGTTCGAAGAAGGCGTTGGTGCGTTCGACGTTCTTGACGCTGAAGAAGCCGGACTCCTTGCGTTCGAAGATCTTCGGGCCGGCCTTTTGCCCGATGAGGTAGCCGACCTCGCCGCCGAGGAACGCGGCGAGTCCGATCAGCAGGCCGACGATCCAGACGTTCACCCCGAACACACCGTGTGGCGGGTGCGCGACCGGGTTCGACAGGAGACCCGCCATGATCAGCAGGGTGTCGCCGGGGAGGAGGAACCCGACGAGCAGACCGGTCTCGGCGAAGACGATCCCACACACCACCAGGAGTGCCCACGGCCCGGCGGCGTCGATGATGGCGGCGGGGTCGAGGAAGGGGATCAGTGCGGTCGGCTGGGGATGCAAGAGGTTCCCGTCGTCGGAACGGCGTCGGTCAGGGATGCGCGAAGGATGCTCGCGTGCGGAAGGTGGGACTTGAACCCACACGCCCGAAGGCACAGGAACCTAAATCCTGCGTGTCTACCGATTTCACCACTCCCGCGGGTGGGTCAAGTCTACTGACCGCGGTGAACGACTCCTGTGGGGGATGACCCCCGCATCCACGGCGGAAGACTCCCGTCACATCAGCGCGTCGACGATGCCCGTACGTCGTTGCGGGCCGACCGTGTCGGGGAGATCCCAGACCTTCGTGGTGCGGTCGTGCGCGTACGGCGGCCAGCCCGGATCGCCGTCGCGGATGAACGACACCCACGCCTCGTGCATCTTCAGCGCGAGCGTCGCAGGGGCGTCGGAGCCGTTCAGGCGCAGGGCGTCGTCGCTGTCGAGGCGGCCGAACGCGAACGCGATTTCGACCGCGTGCGCGGCGCCGAGGCCGCCGACCGGGCTCGGCCATGCGAATTCGTACACGTAGGTGGCGCAGGCGCGCGAGGCCGCCACCCGGGTGGCAGGACCACGCAGCATGAGGTCCGTGACCGCTTGGCCGAGGACCTCCCCCGGCGATGCCCCGGGGAACGCCGGGCGGATCGCGCGGGTGGCTCGCCCGGACACTCCGAGAAGGCGCCGGATGGTCGCGGACTTCGCGCGCGAGATGCCGGCGACCGCCTCCGGGCTGAGCCAGAGCCGGTACTCCTCCGTGTTCGTGCCGATGAGCAGCGGGATCCCCGCATCCCGGAGGAGTTCGACGGGGGCCCCGGGCAGGGTCTCGTCGTCGAGGACCAGGGTGAAACCTGCGGGCCCGTCGAGCAGTGTCGATTCGCCCACGATCTGCGCGCGGGTGCGCAACAGCTCGCGTGGGGCGATGGAGGAGAACCCGGCGCGGGTGGTGTCCACGCTGAGCGCGCGGGCGATCGCGTCCGAGGCACGGCGGGCCTTTTTCACCGGCGCGACCTCCAGCGGCGCGGACTGGATGATGGCGCCGGTGATCATCCGGCGGGTGTCGGCCCTGGCCGCGAGGGCCGCGACCAGGGCACCGCCGGCCGACTCGCCCATGAGGGTGATGCGGGAGGGGTCGCCGCCGAACGCGGTGATCTCGCGCTCCACCCACGCGAGCGCCGCGGCGGCATCGCGCAGACCGAGGTTGCGGGGCGCGTCGTCGAGCACACTGAAGCCCTCGGCGCCCAGCCGGTAGTTGGCCGAGACGAACACGATCCCGTCACGGGCGAAGGTGGACCCGTCGTAGCCCTCCTGCGAGGCGGCACCGCGCTCGAGACCCCCGCCGTGGAGCCACAGCACGACAGGCGCGTCCTGCGCGTCGGCGGGCGTCCAGACGTTGACGGTGAGGATGTCCTCGCCGGAGACGATCGGCACATCGATGAAGGTCGCGAGGTGGCCGCGGTACGGATTCTGCGGCGCGGTCGGGCCGAATTCTGTCGCTTCGCGCTCGCCGTCCCAGGGGTCGACGGGCTCGGGGACGCCGAAGCGCCGCGCACCGAACGGGGGCTTGGCGGACGGGATGCCGAGGAAACGGCGGATTCCATCGTCGCCCGTGATGCCTCGCACCCGTCCGGCGGTGGTATCGGCGAGCGGGCGGTCTCGGGCGTCGTCGATCGGGTCCGTCACGGCACCCAGGCTATCGAGCGCCCGAGGTCTCGATCCCCGGACGGGCGCACGACCTGGGGGCGTCGGGAATTGGCTCAGCGGCGGATGCCGAACAGGAAGTAGCTCGCCGTCCCGATCCAGTTGACGAGGATCACCGGCACCCAGACAGGCTTGGGGCCGACGACGCTCCGGCGGTCGCGGTGGGCGAGGTCCCAGAAGGCGAGGAAGGCGAACGCGACCTGCACGACGCCGAGGAGACCGAGGCAGAGCCGGGCGATGAGGGAGAGGTCCTTGGTGGAGGCGCGCATGGTGGTCCTTTCGCGGTCGGGTCTATTCTCGCCCGACCGCCTCTCGCGCACCAGCACCCTGCTCGCACCAGGTCCGGGCCATCCGCGGCCGAGGAGCCACCGCACCGAACGGGCTGCTCCGAAACTTGCGGCATGAACGTCGCCTTCTGCGTGTCGCTCGGACCCACGTCGCGCGTCCTGTGGATAACGAGCGCGTCGGATCGATGGAACTTGCGAGGATTCCCGCGTGACCATCGCCGCAGATCCCGCCGCGTCGGTCGCCGAACGCGTCCGTGATCGGTTGCGACGTGAGGCGGCCGATCCTTCTCGCGAGCCGGACCGGGCCGTGCAGATCGCGCGGGCGGAGGTGCGGCGCCACAACGATTTCGCGCTGGCGCGCGGTCTGCGACCGGTCGATGACGAAGCGGCCTGCGTGCGTCAGGTCCTCGCGAGCGTGGCGGGTTTCGGGGCGCTGCAGTCCTACCTCGATGATCCGACCGTCGAAGAGCTGTGGATCAACGCGCCCGACAGCATCCACATCGCCAGGGCCGGTGTCGCCGAGCGGGTGCCGTTGACCCTGACCGACACCGCCGTGCGCGATCTGGTGGAACGGATGCTGCATTCGACCGGCCGCCGCGTCGATCTCTCCCAGCCGTTCGTCGATGCCTCGTTGCCCGACGGATCGCGTTTGCACGTGGTGATCCCCGACATCACCCGGCGTCACTGGGCGGTCAACATCCGCAAGTTCTCGCCGCAGCTTCGGGACCTGCGCGAGCTCGTGCGGTTGGGCTCGGTCGCGCCGGAGGCGGCGGAGATCTTGTTCGACGCGGTGCGCGCGGGGCGGAGCATCGTCGTCTCGGGCGCCACCCACGCCGGGAAGACCACCCTCCTCGGTGCCATCATCGCCGCCTGTACACCCGAGACCCGCATCGTGACGGTGGAGGAGACCTTCGAGCTGGCCGTCGACGCGCCCGACATCGTGTCGTTGCAAGGGCGTCAGCCGAGTCTGGAGGGCACGGGGGAGGTGAGTCTGCGGCGTCTGGTCAAGGAGGCTCTCCGCATGCGTCCCGACCGGCTCGTAGTCGGGGAGGTCCGTGATGCGGAGGCGCTCGACCTCGTCCTCGCCCTGAACACCGGGGTTCCCGGTGCCGCGACGGTCCACGCGAATTCGGCCCGCGACGCGCTGACCAAACTCGCCGCGCTGCCGCTGTTGGCCGGCCGCAACATCGACGCCGGATTCATCCAACCCGCTGTCGCCTCGTCGGTGCACCTGGTCGCGCACTGTCGTCGGGAGCCGGACGGGCGCCGCCGGGTCGTCGAGATCATCGCGCCGGACGGTGTCGATGAGCGAGGCATTCGCGCCCGCACCCTCTTCCACGCCGAGGGCGGTGCCGGATGACGTGGGTGTGGGGTGCGCTGCTCGCGGCGGGTCTCCTCCTGGTGATCTCGCCCTGGGTGTGGCCGGAGCGTCCGAAGGCCCAGGTCGCGGCGGTCGGCCGGGTCTCGTCGCTGCTCGAGGGTGCGGGCTTGGCGCGCGTCGCCCCGACGAGCGTCGCGGCCGTGGCCGTCCTGTGTACCGTGATCGCCGCCGCGGTCGCGTGGCTGGTCACCCAGGTCGCGGCGCTGGCCCTCGTGGCGGCAGTGGCGGCGGCGTTCGTGCCGTTCGCGTACCTGCGTGCACGCCGCACGAGGTTGCGTCGTGCACGGCGGGGCCTGTGGCCGGACGTGTGCGATCTGCTCATCGCCTCCGTGCGGGCCGGGATGTCGCTGCCGGATGCGGTCGCGGCGCTCGCCGATTCGGCGCCGGTCTCGCTGCGCCCGGCCTTCGTGGTCTTCGCACGGGACGTCGCGGCGTCGGGTCACTTCGATTCCGCGGCGGCGCGACTCAAGCAGAACCTCGGTGACCCGGTAGCGGACCGCATCGTGGAGACCCTCCGCATGGCGCGGCAGGTGGGTGGGACCGAGCTGACGACGGTACTGCGGGCCTTGTCGGCGTCGGTGCGCGCGGATGCCGCGTTGCGCGCGGAGGTCGAGGCGCGCCAGTCGTGGGTGCGCGGCGCCGCCGTGCTCGGGGTCACCGCCCCGTGGGTGATCCTCGGATTGCTCGCGCTACGCCCCGAAGGTGCGCGCGCCTACGGGAGCCCGGAGGGTGTCGTGCTGATCGTGGTCGGTGCGGCCGTGTCGGTCGTGGCCTATCGGGTCATGATCCGCCTCGGGCGCCTGCCGGAGCCGCGGCGGTGGTTCGCATGACCGCCGCGACCGAACTGGCCGTGGCTATCGTGCTCGGCGCGACCTTCGGTCTGGGTGCGTGTCTGCTGCTGGCGCGTGCGCCGCGGATCGGGGCGCCGAGCCTGTCGCGTCGCATCGGACCGTACGTGCGTGATGTCATCGACCCGCGAGGGGTCATCGTCGACACGGGTGTTCCGGCGTGGGACACCGGCGCGCTCGCGCGCCGGCTGGCCGACGGGATCGGCCGGCTCCTCGGTGCTTCGGAGGTGATCGAGCGTCGCCTGCGTCAGGCGGGCTGGCCGATCGATGTGACGGCGTTCCGCGCCCGTCAGCTCGCGTGGTCGGTGGCGGGCCTTGCCGTCGGTGCCGTGCTCGCCGTGGCACTGGTCCTTTGGGGCCGCGGGAGCGCCGCGTCGGTTCTGCTGCCGGTGATCGGTGGCGTCCTCGCTTTCTCCGCCTGCGACCTCCGGCTCTCGCGCGCCGCATCGGCACGGCTCGCCCGCATCGGCGAAGAGGTTCCCACCGTGCTGGAGTTCCTCGCCCTCTGCCTGTCGGCCGGAGAGGGGATCCTGGATTCCCTCCGTCGTGTCTCCTCGGTGGGCGCGGGCGAGCTGACGGGCGAGATCCGTGTGGTCGTGGTCGATGTGGGCACCGGGTCGTCGCTGACCGAATCGCTGTCGGCGATGTCGCGACGTCTCGAGCTGCCGTCCCTGCGTCGCAGCGTCGACCAGCTCGTCGCGGCGATCGACCGCGGAGCTCCGCTGGCCGAGGTGCTCCACGCGCAGGCCTCCGACGCCCGCGAGGACGCCAAGCGCGCCCTCATCGAGAGCGCCGGGCGCAAGGAGATCGCCATGCTCGTGCCGCTCGTTTTCTTGATCCTGCCGCTGAGCGTTCTGTTCGCGGTGTTCCCCGGGATCCTCATGCTGCGGCTGGGGGTCGGATGACACAGAAGGAGAATCGGATGCTGCGAATCTGGAGTCGGTTCGAGACGGCGCTGCATGCGCGCCTGGTCGACACGCTCGATGACGACACCGGTGACGTGCCCGGCTGGGTGCTGATCACCCTCATGACCGCCGGACTGGTGGTCGTGATCTGGGCGCTCGCCGGACCGGCATTGGCCGGGCTGTTCGAGCAGGCGATCGATCGCGTCTCGGGCTTCTGAGGCGTGCGGGCTGTGCGGCGGCGGATGCGGGCTGTGCTCGCCGACGAAACGGGTTCGGCGCCGGTCGAGTTCGTGCTCGTCGGCGTGCTGCTGACCGCACTCACCCTCGCCGTGCTCCAACTGGGTGTCGGGATGTATGTGCGCAACGTGGTACACGATGCCGCGGTCGAGGGCGCCCACCGCGCCGCGCTCGCCGACACCACGCTCGGAGAAGGGGCCGCCCGCACGCGCGAGATCGTCGACCGCACGGTGGGGTCGGGATTCGCCGCCGAGGTCGCCGTCTCCCAGACCTCCCATCTCGGTCACCCCGTGGTCGCGGTGACCGTGCGGGGGACCCTCCCTCTGGCGGGGCTGTTCGGGGTCCCCGGGGCGATGGAGGTGACCGCCCATGCGCCGCTGGAGAGCTTCGACTGAGCCGGGACGGTTGCCGGAGGGGATCCGCCGATGTCACACATGGGTGCGCGGACACCTGGGGCAGGACGATTCCGGGTCGGCGGCGTTGGAGTTCATCGTCGTCGGGCTGCTCATGCTGGTCCCGTTGGTGTATCTGGTGATCACGCTGTCGCTTGTGCAACATCAGTCACTCGGGACCGAGGCCGCCGCCCGTCACATCGCCCGCGCGATCTCGACCGCGACCGGAACCGATGCCGCGGACGAGCGTGCGCACCGCGTGCTGGACTCCGTTGTGGCTGAGTACGGCATCGATCCGGGGGCCGTGGCGATCGACGTGGACTGCCGACCGGCCGGTGACTGTCCGCAGGCGGGTGCGCTGGTGGTGGTGACGGTTTCGGCGACCGTGTCGCTGCCGCTGGTGCCCGACATCCTGGGGCTGGACCGTCTTGCCGCCGTGCCGGTCGAAGCGACCTCGGCGCAGAAGGTCTCCCGGACATGGCGCGAAGGATGACCGCGCCTGCCCGCGCGCTCGCGCACCCGCGGTGGCGGACGGTGACCGCGCCTGCCCGTGCGTTCGCGCACCCGCGGTGGCGAAGGGTGACCGCGCCTGCCCGTGCGTTCGCGCACCCGCGGTGGGTGCGGCGTGGTGCGGATGCGTCGGCGGGGGAGGAGGGGAGCATCCTGCCGCTGACACTGGGATATGTCGTGCTCGCGCTGGTCGTGGTGCTCGTGTGCGTGAACGCCACGAGCTTGTACCTCGCGCAGAAGCGCGTGGACGCGCTGGCGGACGGGGCCGCGCTCGCCGGTTCCGACGGGTTCGTGTTGACGACCGTCGACGGTGAGCCCATCGCGCAGCTGACCGACGCCGCGGTGTCCGAGCAGGCCGAGACGTTCCTTGATGCGCTGCAGACCGATGCGGTGCTCGTGTCGGCCGCTTCGCCGGACGGTGTCTCCTCGCGCGTGACGGTGGCCGCGGCGTGGCATCCGCCGGTCGTGACCCTCTTCGTCCCGGATGGCGTGCGCCTGGAAGCCACCGCGACCAGCCGCACGGTGCTGCGCTGAGCGGGCCTGGCACGACCGCCGGTTGCGTACCGGTGGCCACCGGGGTACCCCGGGGATCGCTGCTGCGAGCGGGTCCGCGGTGCTGTCCGGGATCGCCGGACTGTCGGTGGTTGGCCGTGCGACGCTGCGCTGTGCCCGATCGGCGCTCCGCTACGCGTCGACCCGGGCGGCGGCGCGCCGCTCGCGCAGATAGTGAATGCCGACGAAGACGGCGGTGCCGGCGACCACGGCGAGCAGGATGACGTCGATGTACCGGGTGACGAAGTCGCTGACCCACGGGATGTAGGCGATGACGTATCCGAGCAGGGTGAAGCTGAAGGCCCACAGCACCGCACCGATGAAGTTGTACAGCGTGTAGACACGGAGCGGCATGTGCCCGACGCCGGCGGCGACCGGGGCGAAGGTACGCACGACGGGGACGAACCGGGCGACGATGATCGCGAGGCCTCCGAACCGGTCGAAGAACGCGTTGGTGCGTTCGACGTTCTTCCGGCTGATCAGGCCGGTCTCTTTCCGCTCGAACAGGGCGGGACCACTGCGGTGGCCGATGTAGTACCCGACCTGCCCGCCGATGAACGCGGCGATCGCGATCGCCGAGCACACCACCCAGATGTTCACGTGGAACACGTCGACGGTGTTCGTGAGCAGGCCCGAGATGATGAGCAGGCTGTCGCCGGGGAAGAGGAACCCGATGAGCAGCCCCGTCTCGGCGAAGATGATCGCGCAGACCACGAGCAACGCCCAGGGGCCTGCCGCGTCGATGATCGTCTCGGGGTCGAGCCAGGGGATCAGCGCGAGTGAGGACATGTCTCCTGCTCGCCCGCGTGGGTCGGGAGGCGCGGGTCGATCGAGTCTATCGACGCCCCGTGGTCGCCCGAGGACGGGGCCGCGACGCGGACGCCGCGGCCCCGCGCTCAGTCGTCCAGTTCGCCGAAGCCCTCGAGGATCAGCGCGTCGAACGCCGCGACGGCGTCGGCCGCGTCTGGCCCGGTCGCCTCCACGCGCACGACGTGATCCTTCGCGGTGCCCAGTGACAGCATCCCGACCATGCTCTTCGCCTTGACCGGGCCCTTCCCGGTCGTGACGTCGCTGATCTCGATGGTCGCATCGAAGCGTCCGGCCTCCTTGACCAGCACGGCCGCCGGTCGGGAGTGGATGCCCATCGGGTTGAGCAGGGCGCGTTCGATCACGGCGTGCTCCGCCGACGGCGCGGCGTCCTTCTGCTCCGGCGCGGGGTCGGCCGCCGGCGCGGTCGGCGCCCCGCCCGCTTCGGGCTGCTTGGCGCGCAGCGCACTGTCGGCGTCGGCGACGACCTCCTCCAGCGTCCCCCCGGTGGCGGCGCGGACGATGCCCGCCGTCGCCCCCTCGACGAAGGGACCTGTGCTGATGCGCACCGGCTGGCTGCTCTCCCGCAGGTCGAGGGCCAGTTCCGAGCTCAGCGTCGCCGAGCCGAGGTCGGTGAGGATGACGACGCCCTCGCTGTCGGCCAACGCGTCGATCGCACCGGCGATCGCGGCCGCATCGGTACCGAACCCGCCGGCGGCGCCGGCGGCGATCTTCACGGGGGGTTGTTCTCCGTGCACCATCTGGAGGGCGAGGTCGACGGCTGCTTCGGCCAGGGGCTCGCTGTGGGAGACGACGACGAACCCGATCACGCGGACTCCGCGCTCTCGGCGTCGGCGAGGGCCGCCCACAGGATCGCGGTGCTGGCCGCGCCCGGGTCGAGGTGGTCGGCGCTCCGGTCGCCCAGGTAGGAGGCGCGTCCCTTGCGTGCCACGAGCGGCTTGGTCGATTCGCATCCGGCGGCAGCGGCCGCCGAGGCCGCCTGCAGCGACTCGGCCAGTGACGCGCCGCCGTCGAGCTTCTCGCTCAACGTGTCGATCGCCGGCTGGAACGCATCGATCATCGTCTTGTCACCGACCTGGGCGTGCCCACGTGCGATCACCGCCGCCACCCCGGCACGCATGGCCGCGGCCAGCTGCTCGGCGCTCATGGACGCCTCCGCGGGGCTGTTCCGGCCCATGTCGAGGAAGAACGTGCCGTAGAGCGACCCGCTCGCGCCGCCGACGGTGGTGACCAGGGTCATCCCGACCGACTTCAGTCGCTCCTGCACGGTGGCCGCGCCGGTGTCGAGTTTTCCCACGACGGCGGTGAACCCGCGTGTCATGTTCGTGCCGTGGTCGGCGTCTCCGATGGCGGAGTCGAGCTCGGTGAGCCGCTCCGCTTCGGCGTGCAGACGTTCCGCGGACAGCCTCAGCCATCGGTCCAGGTCTTCAACGGTGATCATGTCTGCCATCTCAGCATCCCCAGCGCAGCGCGGTGGTGTTGACGGGGGCATCCCACAGGCGGAGCATCTCGTCGTCGGCGCGCAGGAGGGTGAGCGAGCAGCCGGCCATGTCGAGGCTGGTGATGTAGTCGCCCACGAGCGAGCGGGCGACGGTGATGCCCTTCTCGGCCAGGAGGTCGGCCACATCGGCGTACACGCCGTAGAGCTCGATGAGGGGGCTTCCGCCGAGTCCGGTGAGCATGGCGATCACGGGGCCGTCGGTGAAGTCCAGGTCGGCGGTGATGGCCTCGACCATCTCGGCGGCGATCTCGCGGGCCGTGGCCAGCTGCTCACGCTTGCGCCCCGGCTCGCCGTGGATCCCGACGCCCACCTCCATCTGGTCTTCGGGCAGCTCGAAGCTCGGCTTCCCGACCGCAGGCAGGGTGCAGCTGGTCAGAGCGATACCCATCGAGCGGCCGTTCTCCGACACCTTCTCGGCCACCGCCTTCACCTCGGCGAGGCTCTTTCCCTCGGCCGCGGCGGCGCCGGCGATCTTCTCCACGAACACCGTGGTGCCCACGCCGCGACGGCCGGCGGTGAAGGTCGAGTCCTGCACGGCGACGTCGTCGGCGACGACGACCGAGGCGGTGTCGATGCCCTGCTCGCCGGCCAGTTCGGCGGCCATCTCGAAGTTCAGCACGTCGCCGGTGTAGTTCTTGACGATGAACAGCACGCCGGCGCCCCCGTCGACCTGGGCGGCGGCGGCGAGCATCTGGTCGGGGGTGGGGGAGGTGAACACCTCGCCGGCGCACGCGGCGTCGAGCATGCCGGCGCCGACGAAGCCGCTGTGGAGCGGTTCGTGGCCCGACCCGCCGCCGGAGATGAGGGCGACACGGCCGTCGCGGGGTGCTCCGCTGATCACGACGCGGTTGGTGTGGTCGACGGTGAGGTCGGGGTGAGCGGCCTCGACGCCCCGGAGCGCGTCGGCGAGGACGGATTCGGGGGTGTTGATGAGCTTCTTCATGAGCGGGTCTCCTCTTCGGTGAGTGCGTCGGTGAGAGTCGTGCGGTCGGCCTCGGTGCGGGCGATGACGGTGAATAGGGCGGCTGCGGCGATACCGGCCAGCAGCTCGGCCGCGACGTACACCGGCCACTGCTCCCAGAGCACCTCGCCTCCCAGCAGCGACTGGACGATCATCGGACCGGTCGTGCGGGCGGGGTTGATGGATGCTCCGGTGGCCGGGGCGACGGGGATGATGGCGGCGAACACGATGAAGCCGATGACGATGCCCGCGAAGCCGGGGGCGGCCTTGCGGTGGATGACACCGAACACCGTGAACACCAGCAGGAAGGTGCCCACGAACTCTGCGGTGAATGCCTGCCAGACGGGGATGTCGCCGTACGCGGCGATGCCGAGCCCGAGGTCGCTTGCGGTCATGCCCAGGACGCCGACGATGCCGAACGCCCCGAGGATGGCGCCGAGCACCTGGGCGATGAGGTAGCCGGGGACCTCACGCCACGGGAACTTGCCCGTGATGGCGAGGCCGACCGTCACAGCGGGGTTGATGTGGTTGCCCGAGATGTACCCGAACACGTAGACCGTGGCGACGACGACCAGGCCGAAGGCCAGGGAGATGAAGCCGAGGTCTGCGCCGCTGAACGGTTGGGTTCCATTGACCATCGCGAGTGCCGGCACCGAGCCGACGCCGACGAAGACCAGGAATGCGGTGCCGAGGAATTCGGCGGCGAGTTTCTGCCACGTGCGATATTCGTCCATTGCTGGTTGTTCTCCTTCGAACGGGACGGCCGAGATTGGGATCAGATTCGATAATGTCGACTCGGCTTCGTCAATATCGAATATGCTCGTCCCCGACGGCGCTGTCAAGGGGCAAGATGGATGCACCGCGGCCCGCCGAGAACAGGAGCGACGATGATCCAGTCGATCGACAGAGCTGCGCGCATCCTGAACCTGTTGCAAGGCGCACGCCGCCTCGGCATCAGCGATCTCGCGTCGGCGCTCGATCTACCGCCGTCGACGGTCCATGGGCTGGTGAAGTCGCTGTCGGCGCACGGGCTGGTCGCACAGGAGCCCGCAGGGAACCGGTACATGCTCGGACCGGCCCTGTTGCGGCTGTCCAGTGTCTACCTGGACACGCTCGATGTGCGTGCCCGGGCCTTGCGGCGGATGCACGAACTGTCCCTGGGTACCGGCTTGGCGTCGCGCCTGGGGGTGAACCTCAATGGTGACGTATTGGTGATCCACCACGATCGCCGACCCGACGGCACCGAGCAGATGCCCGAGACCGGGTTGACCCTGCCGGCCCACGCCTCGGCGCTCGGGAAGGTCCTGCTGGCGTATGACGACGAGATGCGCGGGGATGTGCTGGCGCGAGATCTCGACGACCTGACGGAGAACACGGTGACCGACGCGGCGGCTTTGACCGCCGAGCTGCAAGGGGTCCGCCGTGATGCGCTCGCCATCGAGCGGGAGGAGGCCGTGCTGGGAGATGCGGCGCTCGCCACGCCGGTCGTCGACGAGTCCGGCAGCGTCATCGCGGCGGTGGGTGTCGCGCTTCCCGTCGAGGAGTTTCCGCCCCGCGACGCGGTGGTCCGGGAGCTGCGCGAGGCGGCGCGGAACATCTCGCGAGATCTCGGCGCCTCCTCCTGGCCGCCGCGCTGAGCGTTTCGTTCAGGCGGGGCTGGTGAGCTGGATCAGGTTTCCGCACGTGTCATCGAGGACGGCGGTGACGACCGGGCCCATCGCCAGGGGGTCCTGCGTGAAGCTCACGCCGCGGTCGCTGAGGGCGGCGTGGGTGGCGGCGACGTCGTCGACGGTGAAGGAGGCGGCGGGGATCCCGTCAGCCATGAGGGCGGCCTGGTAGGTGCGTGCAGCCGGGTGCTCGTCGGGCTCGAGCAGCAGCTCGGTGCCGGTGGGCTCGTCGGGACTGACGACGGTGAGCCAGCGGTGCTCGCCGAGAGGGATGTCGTTCTTCGGGACGAACCCGAGCATGTCGGTGTAGAACGCCAGGGCCTTGGCCTGGTCGTCGACGAACACGCTCGTGAGGTTGATGCGGATGCCCATGTGATCGGTCCTTCGTCGGTGTCTGTCACCGCTCGACGACCTCGCTGAGCGGCTCGGGGTGCAGGTGGTGGATCTCCGTGCGGCCGACCCTAGGCTATGTGTCGCGGGCGGGGTTGGAGGCATTGACCCACTGCGGCATGGACGTGCTGTCCGGTGGCGAACATCAGCGCGCGCGCTCATCGCCGGTGCGCTGGGGCAACAGGCTACCCACCTGCTGTAGGACGAGCCGACCGACCACCTCGACGCGCGCTACCAGCACGAGATCCTCCCGCTCGTGCACCCGTTGCCGCTGATGGCGAGAGCACGTCACGACCTGAGCCCGCCGATGGTGTTGAACCACTCGCGTCGCCGGAGGGTCTCGGCGGCGGGCTCGGTCGGGTCCGACGTGTCGTGCGGCGCGAGAGTGCCGCTGTGTAACGGGATGAAGTTGTGCAGCGGGATGAAGCGCTGGCACGCCGCGCAGAGCGCACGTCCGTGCGGCCACCCGTCGGGGAACGTCGCGGCAGGTTCGCTGGGGGCCCCGGACCCCGGACAGCGGAGCGGGTCGGCGCCGGTGTCAGCCCACATCACTGTGCGGTGCCGGTGGAGCCCGGCATGGTCGACGGGGCGGGTGCAGCGTCGTCCGTCGCGGCGACTGCGGCAGAACCGCATGATGTCGTCGGGTGCGCCGGTTGTCACCGCGTCAGTCTCGCACCCGGGGCACGAACCGCGGGACCCAGCGCAGGAACGCGCCGGCCCCGGCGAAGGCGACCAACCCCATCGCGCCCACGGCGATCGGCAACGAGGCGAGCGCGGTGATCGCCGAGACCAGCACGGGCGCGAGCGCGCCGCCGGCGTCGCTGAGGGTGCGCCACGATCCCAGGAACGGTGCGGGGTCGGTCGGGGGAGCCACATCGGCGCCCAGGGTGAGCAGGATGCCGCTGGACAGGCCGTTTCCGACACCGAGCACGGCGGCGAACATCGCGAACCACATCGCCGCCTGGTCCCCGTCGTGGGTGAAGGCGAGGGCGGCGAACCCCGACCCCATGAGGATCATCGCCGGAAGCGCCGCCCACAGTCGGCCGAAGCGGTCCATCACCTGGCCGCTGGCGTAGAACAGCGCGAAGTCGATCGCCCCCGAGACCCCGACCACGAGGGCGATCGTCTGCGCGTCGAGGCCGATCGAGACACCCCACAGGGGGAGGACGACCGAGCGTGCGGCGCGCGCCGCCGACAGCGAGGCGGCGGCCAGACCCAGGCGGGAGAGCACCGTGCGGTATCGCCACATGGTGCGGAAGACGCCGTCGCGCGCGCCGGTGGTGGCCACTGGCCCCGTGACCACCTCGCCGGTGTCTTCGTGGTCGCGCTCGTCGCGGCGCGGGTCGGGGGCGCTGACGGCGGTCTCCGGGTCGGGTCCGAAGAGCACCAGGAGGATCGTCCCGACCAGGCACGCGGCGAAGAACCAGATCGTGGCGTGCTCGTCGCCGAACACCGCCAGGAGGGCGGCGGCGAGGAACGGGCCGGTGAACGAGCCGAGACGGAAGGTGCCTCCGAGCAGCGACAGGGCGCGGGCGCGGAACGACAACGGCACCCGCGTGGTCATGAACGAGTGTCGCGCCAGCCCGAATGCGGCGGCGCTCAGGCCCACGACGAACACCGACAGGGTGAAGGCGACCAGGCCGGGCGTGAGGGCCATGCCGATGACGCCGGCCAGGCCCAGGAATCCGGCGATCACCATGGTGACCCGTTCGCCCAGGCGCGCCACGGCGTAGCCGGCGGGGATGTTGCCGACGAGTTGGCCGATCACCACGGCCGCCGCGACGAGTGCCGCCGCCGCCAGGCTCGCGCCACGGTCGGCGGCGATCACCGGGATGAGGGGGAGGACGGCGCCCAGCCCCACGGCGAACAACAGGGTGGGGCCGTAGATCATCGGCGCGAAACGGGTGAGGATGCGCCCCGCAGAGTCGGTCATGTCGCCCCGACGATACCCCGGCGCGCGTCCGGCGGCTGTCTCTCTGCCCCGCCCACAGGCTTGACGCCGCGGGAGGCGGCCTGACGGCGGTAGGCTGGAGCGCCATGCTTGAACTCGATATGTCCGCCGACATCCAGGCCCTGCGTTCGACCTTCTCCGATATCAAGGCCGTCGTCGATGTCGACGCGCTCGAGAAGGAGATCGCCCGGCTCAACGACGAAGCCGCAGCGCCCGACCTCTGGGACGACGTCGAGAACGCGCAGAAGGTCACCAGCGCGCTGAGCCACCGCCAGCACGAGCTGAAGCGGATCACCGAACTGGAAAAGCGCATCGACGACCTCGAGGTGCTCGTCGAACTCGCCGTCGAGATGGACGATGAGGAATCGGCCGAGGAGGCCCGTCACGAACTGGCCGAGCTCGAAGACGTCGTCAACCAGCTCGAGGTGCAGACGCTCTTGGACGGCGAGTACGACGACCGGTCGGCGGTCGTGACGATCCGCTCCGGCGCCGGCGGCGACGACGCGACCGACTTCGCCGAGATGCTGTTGCGCATGTACCTGCGCTGGGCCGAACGTCACGGCTACAAGACGAAGGTCATGGACACCTCCTACGCCGAGGGTGCGGGCATCAAGTCGGCGACCTTCGAGATCGACGCACCGTATGCCTACGGCACCCTGTCGGTCGAGGCCGGCACGCACCGCCTCGCGCGCATCAGTCCGTTCGGCGGCGCCGACAAGCGTCAGACCAGCTTCGCCGCGGTCGAGGTCATCCCGGTGATGGAGGAGGCCCAGGAGGTCGACATCCCCGAGAACGACATCCGTGTCGACGTCTTCCGTTCGTCGGGCCCGGGCGGTCAGTCGGTGAACACGACCGACTCGGCGGTGCGGCTGACCCACCTTCCGACCGGCATCGTCGTGTCGATGCAGAACGAGAAGTCGCAGATCCAGAACCGCGCCGCCGCGATGCGCGTACTGCAGACCCGCCTGATGCTGTTGCAGAAGGAGGAGGAGGCGGCGAAGAAGAAGGAGCTCGCGGGCACCATCACCGCCAGCTGGGGCGATCAGATGCGCTCCTACTTCCTCTACGGCCAGCAGCTCGTGAAGGACCTGCGCACCGGACACGAGGTGGGAAACCCCGCGACGGTGTTCGACGGGGACCTCGACGGTTTCATCGCCGCGGGCATCCGCTGGCGCAAGCGCAAGGACGACGACGACTGAGCGCGTCCCGGCTCGTGACGGGCTCCGCGCGGCGGTGCGACCCGGCGCCCCGCCCGACCGCCGTTCCTGTGCATCGGTGATGTGCGCGCGCCGCGCGGGTGTCGCTGAGGGTGTGGCGGATGCGCTCGCTTAGGCTCGATTCGCCATGATCCGGTTCGAAAACGTCACCAAGCGCTATCGAGGCACGAAGAGCCCGGCGCTCGACAACGTCGACTTCGAGGTCCTCCGCGGAGAGTTCGTCTTCCTCGTCGGCGCCTCGGGGTCGGGCAAGTCGTCGTGTCTGCGCCTCATCCTGCGCGAAGAGGTGCCCAGCGACGGGCGCGTCGTCGTGCTCGGCCGCGACCTGCGCACCCTGTCGAGCCGTAAGGTCCCGTACTTCCGCCGTCACGTCGGTGCGGTGTTCCAAGACTTCCGGTTGCTTCCCGGCAAGACCGTCTTCCAGAACGTCGCCTTCACCCTCCAGGTGATCGGGTCCTCGCGCGCGTTCATCCAGCAGGCCGTGCCCGAGGTGCTCGCCCTCGTCGGGCTCGCCGGCAAGGAGAAGCGGATGCCGCACGAACTCTCCGGCGGTGAGCAGCAGCGTGTGGCGATCGCCCGTGCGCTCGTGAACCGCCCGCAGGTGTTGCTCGCGGACGAGCCGACCGGGAACCTCGATCCGGCCACGTCGATCGACATCATGCGGCTGCTCGCACGCATCAACGCCGGCGGCACGACGGTGGTCATGGCCACCCACGAGGCGAACTTCGTCGATCAGATGCAACGACGGGTGATCGAGTTGAAGAACGGCGTCATGATGCGCGACGACAGTCACGGCGGCTACGGCGACACCTCCGGCCTGCCGACCCTCGCGCCCGAGCCGGTGCGCGGTGCCGCCGCGGTGGCCGCGCTCACCGAGGTGCTCGAGGTGCAGCGCGAGGCCGCGGCGTCGATCGCCCGCGGGGTCGAGCCGGGCATCACGCGTCCCGCCGCCGAGGCTGCCCCCGCCGCGGCATCCGCGTCCACTGCGGCGTCCCCGTCCACTGCATCGTCCGCTCCCGCCGCGTCCGCCCCTCCGGCGCCATCCGCCCCGTCCGCGAGCGGCTCGACCCGACCGGCCGCGGCGTCCGCTCCGGCGGCTTCCTCCGCCGATCGCCCCGCACCCGATGCGACCACCGCGACGCCGGAACCCGCCGCATCCGCCGCGCCGGTCGCGCCCGCGACCACCGACGCGACCGTTCCCCCGTCGGACGTCGCCTCGACGGGCGTGTCGGTGGGGGAGGCGGACCGTGCCGACGCCTCGGAATCCGACACGGAGGGACGGGTGCACCGGACGCAGCCGGTACCGGTCATAGACATCCCCGAGGTCGAGGTGGAAGAGTTGGGTCTGGCCGACCGGCTCGGCCTCGGCACGGGCGACCAGGACGAAGTGGGGCCGACCTCGTGAGATTCCGTCTGGTCCTCGCCGAGGCGCTCGGCGGGCTTCGCCGCAACGCGTCGATGGTCGTGTCGGTGGTGCTGGTCACTTTCGTCTCGCTCACCTTCGTCGGTGCGGCGATGCTCATGCAGATGCAGATCAGCACGATGCGCGACTACTGGGTGGATCGTGCCCAGGTGGCCGTGTACATGTGCACGTCTGTATCGCAGCAGACCGCGACGTGTTCGGGTGGTGTGGCCACCGAAGACCAGATCGCGCAGGTGCAGGAGACCCTCGACGGGGCCGCGCTGGAGCCGCTGATCCGCGATGTGCGGTTCGAGGATCAGGACGAGGCGTACGCGAACGCCCTGGAGCTGCTGGGTGAGGATTACGCGAACATCATCTCGCCCGAGCAGATGAACCAGACGTTCTGGATCAACCTCGTCGACCAACGTCAGTCCGACGTGCTGATCGAGGCGTTCGCGGGTATGGACGGGGTCGAAGAGGTCGCCGATCAGCTTCAGTACCTTGATCCGTTGTTCTCCGCGCTGACGATCGCCACCTACATCGCGGTCGGGATCGCCGTGCTGATGCTGATCGCGGCGGTCCTGCTGATCGCAACGACCATTCGACTGTCGGCATATGCCCGCAGGCGAGAGCTGGGCATCATGCGCCTGGTCGGTGCGTCGAACCGTTTCATCCAGACGCCGTTCGTGCTCGAGGGTGTCTTCGCGGCGTTGCTCGGATCGGTGCTTGCCAGTGGCGCCGTGCTCGCCGGGGTCCACTTCGGTGTGGAGGAGTACCTCCGCGACCGGGTGGAGTTCGTGACCACGTGGGTCGACATCGGCGATGCGTTGCTGGTCGTGCCGGTGCTCATCGTGATCGGTGCGGTGCTGGCGGCGTTCTCGGCGAGCTTTGCGATCCGACGCTGGCTGCGGGCCTGACGTGTCCCGCGGGTGCCCGCACGGGCAGCGGGGGCCGGAGGTGCAGGCTTGCTAGACTGACAGGCTGCCAATCGGCGGCATCAGTCACCTCGAGGAGTCATCATGGTCCGGGAACGCGGAGAGAAGGTCGTCGCGACCAACCGTCGCGCCCGCCACGACTACACGATCGAGAAGACCTATGAGGCGGGTCTGGTGCTCATGGGTACCGAGGTGAAGTCGTTGCGCGAAGGGCGTGCGAACCTGACCGACGGTTATGCCTACGTCGACAAGGGCGAGGCGTTCCTGGATGCGGTGAACATTCCGCAGTACTCGCAGGGGCATTGGACCAACCACGCCGCCAAGCGCGTGCGCAAGCTGCTGTTGCACAAGGACGAGATCGAACGTCTGGGTCACGCCGCGTCCGCCGGCGGCTACACGCTCGTTCCGTTGCGGCTGTACTTCAGCGACGGTCGGGCGAAAGTCGAGATCGCGATCGCGAAGGGTAAGGCCGAGTACGACAAGCGCCAGACTCTGCGGGAGCGTCAGGACAAGCGTGAGGCCGAACGCGCCATGCGCACCCGCAACCGTCTCGGGGAGTGATCCGACGCCCGCTGGACGCCTTGCGGCGGTCACGATAACCTGGCGCGGGATGAAGACGTCGGTTCCAGAGACATCGGCCCGGACGGCATCAGCCCGGGAGACATCGGGCCGGAAGAGCGTGGCCCTGAAGATCCTCGTCGCCTCGGTCGCCCTCGCGACAGTGGTCGGTCTTGCCGCCATCGTCTCCACCACCGTCGTGGCCCCCATGATGGGCGTCACCTCGACGGACGACGGCGGCGTCCCCTCGTTGCCGGTCACGGGTTGAGTCGCGGCGCCCATGAGGGTTGATTAGTCGTCCCCTCGGTGCCGGTCTTCGGCTCTCTCGGGAGTTTTTCTCGTCCGGCTGCATCCGAATCGCCCATCGTCCGGGAATACACCTCATGTCAGGCGGTAATCAGCCGCCATCGATCAAGGAGGATTATCGTGCGTAAGACCCTCGCAGCGGGAATCGCTGCCGGAGCCATCGCCGCTTTCGGACTCGCGGCCCCCGCCTACGCCATCTCGGACACCACCGCCGACCTTTCGGTGCTCCACGGCATCCCCGACACCCCCGTCGACGTCTACGTCAACGGGGAACTGACCCTCGACGACTTCCAGCCGGGAGACCTCGCCGGTCCGTTGGATCTCGCTGCCGGCGACTACGAAGTCGCCTTGACGGCGACGGATGCCGCCGACGACAGCGATCCGATCCTCGGTCCGATCAGCGTGACCCTCGAGGCCAACACCAGCTACACCGCGGTGGCCCACCTCACCGAGGGCGGCGATCCGACCGTCACCCCCTATGTCAACGACATCTCCGAGACCGCCGCCGGCGAAGGCCGACTGACCGTTCGTCACGATGCCGCTGCCCCCGCGGTGGACGTGCTCGCCGGTGACACCCCGGTGATCGAGAACCTCTCCAACCCCGAAGAGGCCAGCCTCGACCTTGCCGCCGGAACCATCTCGGCCTCCGTCGCCGCCACCGGCACCACTGATCCCGTCATCGGCCCCGCCGACGTCGCCGTCGAAGAGGGCGTGCTGACCATCGTCTACGCATGGGGCAGCCTGGAGGACGAGAACCTCCAGCTCGCCGTGCAGACCGTCGACGGACTCCACTCGGCACCCGACGGTGTCCCCTCGGGAACCGGTGGACAGCTGGCCGAGCGTGACGCGATGATGCAGACGCTGCTCGTCGTCGGAGCCTTCGGTGTCGCCGCGGCCGTGGCCACCTCGGTCGTGGTCGTCTCCCGCAAGCGGGCCGAGCGCTGAAGCCCCGGATGTTTCGCACGGTGATCGCGACGGGCCTCGCCCCCGTCGCGATCGCCCTTGCCCTGACCGGGTGCGGGCAGATGGCCGTCGCCGATTCCCCCACGGCGACCCCCACCCCTGTCCGCACCGCGGCGGCACCGGCCCCGACAGCGTCGGTGGAGGTGCCGGTCGCGGCGGCGACTCCCTCGCCGCCGCGACGCTCCGTTGCTCCGACGCTCGTCAGCATCCCGGCGATCGGTGCCGAGGTTCCCGTGGTGGATGTCGGCGTCGAGGAGGGCGGATTCATGGAATTGCCCGTCGATCCCGCCGTCGCCGGGTGGTACCGGTGGGGCTCGGATCCTTCCAGTGAGCAGGGCAACACGGTCATCTCGGCACACGTGGACGCCCCCGGCTATCCCATCGGCCCCTTCAGTGGTCTGCGCGATCTGGGACCGGGGGAGCAGGTCGAGGTCGTCGACGCCGAGGGGACGGTCCACCGGTACATCGTGCAGAGCGTGACCTACTACCCGAAAGCGGAGCTACCCGTCAATGAGCTGTTCTCTCGCGATGGACAGGGCACACTTGTCCTCATCACCTGCGGTGGAGCGTTCGATTCCGCCACGGGCCGGTACCAGGACAACGTGGTCGCGATCGCCGTCCCCGCCTGAGTCGCCCGAGGTGGTGACCCGAGAGGCAGGTGGCGTCGTGGATCCCGACGAACTCGATCTGTATGAACGGTTCCGTCGAGGCGAAGACAGCGCTCTGGAAGAGGTGTACCGCCGGTGGTCGGCGGTCGTGTTCACGCTGGCACTGCGGTCACTCGGTGACCGGGGCGACGCGGAGGACGTCACGCAGAAGACGTTCGTTTCGGCCTGGACCTCGCGGGAGAAGTACGACCCGTCGAAGGCGAAGCTGTCGACCTGGCTGGTGACCATCTGTCGGCGTCGGATCGCCGACACCCATGAGGCTCGGGCCCGCGTGCGGCGGTTGCAGGACGAGATGCAGCACTACACCGATCCCGACAGCCTCGTCAGTTCGGAGGTGGATCTGGCTGATCAATTGCTGCTGGCCGATGAACTCGACCGCTTGGAACCGGACGCGCAGAAGGTGGTGAGGCTCGCGTTCTACGACGACCTCACACACGATCAGATCTCCCACCGGCTCGAGATGCCCTTGGGTACGGTGAAGAGCCACATCAGACGAAGTTTGAAACGACTACGAGAACGACTGGAGGTGAGTCATGTCGCGCATTGATCCTGACCGGCTGGCGCTGATTGCGCTGGGCGAAGAGGCCACGGCCGACGAACTGGCGCATCTGCAGGAGGACGAGGCGACCGCCCAGGAGCTCGCGGATCTGCGCCGCGCGGTGCTCGTGGGTCGATCGACCCTCACGGTCGGAGATCTCGAGTCACCGCCCGAGCGGGTATGGGACCGCATCGCCGCCGAGGTGGGGGTGCCCGCGGTGTCGGCACCCGACGTGGTCACCGACCCCGTCGAGGTCGAGGTCGACCCGGTGCTGGTGGCGGACCTGTCACCGCCTGTCGACGATGTCTCGCCGGCCGCTCCCGCAGCGTCCGACGTTCCGGCTCGCACCGCGTCCGACATGTCCCGGTCTGATGCCCCGGCGTCGGTGGCGCCGGTGGACGCCCCGGATGATGACGCGCGTCCTGCCCGGGGTGTTCCCCGCTGGACGAAGCTGATGTTCGCCCTCGCCGCGTCGATGGCGGCGGGGCTGGCGATCGTCGGCGTGACCTCGGTGTTGCGCCCGGCGCCGACGGAGCTGGCCGCGGCGGCCCTGGATGCCTTCCCGAACCATCCCGGCGCATACGGGACGGCGGTCGTGGTCGAAGACCCCGACGGGGAGCGCCTCATCACGGTCGAACTCGACGCCGACGAGGCCGGCACCGACGCGTATCGCGAGGTGTGGCTGATCACCGCCGACGCGTCGGCGATCGTCAGCCTGGGTGAGTTGGAAGGGGATGAGGGCACGTTCGCCATCCCCGACGACATCGACATCGACGAGTTCGTGCTGGTCGACATCTCCGAGGAGCCGCTCGACGGTGACCCGACCCATTCGGGGGATTCGATCGTGCGGGGCGAGCTCGAATCGGTCTGAGCGGAACCCGCGTCGATCCGGGCGTATAGGGAATGGCGGCGGGTCGGTTTCCGTTGTATCCTGATGTGCTCGGGTCCGATGGATCCGAGGATTGACAACTCCACAGAGTGACAACGGTCCTTCGCACGAAGGAACGCACGGGGATGATCGGTTTCGACATCGTCTGCGTAACTGCGTGAAGCGGGCCGAGGATGCAGGGTTATCTC
>NZTV01000070.1 GCA_002703245.1 Microbacterium sp. | reverse complement strand
GTCAGCTCGGCCACGCGGGCCGTCGGTCGCGGGTCTCGTACGGCGACGAGTTCGGCCTTCACGTCGGCAGTCAGCGACACGTGTCTCCTCGGTCTTTCTCGGGTGGAACGATCTTCCAGCCTACTCGCGACCGAGGTCGCGATGTGTCAGCCGGACGGCGACCCCGGGGGTGCCGGACAGTCTGGCCGCCAGCTCCCGTGCCGTCGCGACGGAGCGGTGCTTTCCCCCGGTGCATCCGACGGCGATCACGGAGTGCCGCTTGTTCTCACGCTGATATCCCTCCAACACCGGCGCCAGCGCCGCCGAGTAGGAGTCGATGAACTCCCTCGCGCCCGGTGCCGCGAGGACGACCTCTCGCACGGCGTCGTCTTCGCCGGTGAGGGATCGTAGATCTTCGTTCCAGTACGGGTTGGGCAGGAAGCGCATGTCGGCCACCACGTCGGCATCCGGGGGAAGGCCGTACTTGAACCCGAAACTCATGATCGTCAGCGTGTGACGCGCCGCCCCCTGCTCGGCGAACAGCTCGCCCACGCGCGTGGCGAGCTGGTGGATGTTCATCGCCGACGTGTCGACGATGACGTCCGCATCTTCGCGCACCGGCGCCAGCCTCGCACGCTCGGCCCGGATCCCGTCCACGATCGTCCCGTCGCCCTGGAGGGGGTGCGGTCGACGCACGGCTTCGAACCGTCGCACCAGGACGGTGTCGGAGGCGTCCAGGAACAGCACCCGGATGGGGCGCCGCGCCCGCAGCGCCCTCATCGCCTCGGGCAGCTCGGAGAACAGTCCGCGCCCGCGGACGTCGACGACGACCGCGACGCGGGGCAGGTTCCCCGCGGCGAGTTCGGTGAGGTCCAGGAGCGGTTTGAGCATCTGCGGGGGCAGGTTGTCGACCACGTACCAACCGAGATCCTCGAGCGCATTCGCCGCCGTGGACCTGCCGGCGCCGGACATACCCGTCACGATGAGCATCTCGCCGACCACGGGGGCCTGGTCGTCTTCAGCCATTGCGCTCTCCCGTCATCGTCCCCAGCCTATCGAGCCGCCAGATGCGCGTGGATCGACGCGGCGAGTTTGGGGCCGATACCCGGGAGCTCCTGGATTTGCTCGGGGGTCGCGTCTTTGAGCGCCGCGACCGACCCGAAGTGCCGCAGCAGGGCCTTGATCCGGGCCGCCCCGAGCCCGGGAACCTCCGCCAATACCGACTGGATGTCGCGGCGGCGCCGCTTGCGCTGGTGGGTGATCGCGAAGCGGTGCGCTTCATCGCGGAGGCGCTGCAGCAGGTAGAGCGCCTCGGAGGTGCGGGGAAGGATCACGGGGTACTCTTCCCCCGGCAACCACACCTCTTCGAGCCGCTTGGCGATTCCGCACAGCGCGACCTCCGAATGTCCTGCCTCCGCGAGGGCCCGTGCTGCGGCCTCGACCTGCGGCCGCCCCCCGTCCACGACGAGCAGCTGCGGGCGATAGGCGAACCGGGGTCGCTTCCTCTCGGTCACGACCTCGCCGTCCGCGACCGGGTCCGAAACCGGCCCCGGATCCTCGTCCGGCTGGTCGAGATAGGCGAGACGGCGTCGCAGGACCTGACGCAGCGAGTCGGTGTCGTCGGTCGTCTCCGCGATCCCGAACGATCGGTACAGATCCTTGCGGGGAAGTCCGTCTTCGAAGACCACCATCGACGCCACGACGTTCGTGCCGGCCAGATGCGACACGTCGTAGCACTCGATGCGCAGCGGCGCCTCGTCCAACCCGAGCGCCTCCTGCAGATCGGTCAGCGCCTGCGATCGGGAGACGTAGTCGCTGGTGCGACGGGTCTTGTGGAGGTTGAGGGCCTGCTGGGCGTTGACCGTCGCCGTGGCCAACAGCTCCGCCTTGCGACCGCGCCGCGCGACCTGCAGCGAGACCGGGCGGCCACGCCGATCACGCAACCACTGCTCCAGCTCGGCCGCGTCTTCGGGCAGCGACGGAACCAACACCTGCCGAGGGATGTCGGCGCCGGCCGCCTCACCGTAGGTGCGCTGGAGAACCTGCTCGACCAGGTCGGCCCCCGAGATGTCGAGCTCCTTCTCGATCGTGGTGGCGTGCACGCCGCGCACCCGCCCGCCACGCACGACGAAGTGCTGCACCGTGGCCGCGAGCTCGTCCTCGGCGATTCCGAACAGGTCGGCGTCGGTGTCTTCGCCGAGCACGAGCGCACTCCTGTTGAGAACCGCCTCGATCGCCGACAGTTGGTCGCGATACACCGCCGCGGCCTCGTAGTCCATCGCGGCCGATGCTTCGCGCATGCGCGCGGTGAGCTCCCGCGCGAAGCGCTGGTCTCCCCCGGACATGAACGCGACGAAGTCCTGCACGATCGCCCGATGCTCTTCGACGCTCACCCGCATCGAGCACGGTCCCCCGCACCGACCGATCTGGCCCGGGAAACACGGCCGGCCGGTGGCCATCGCCTTCTTGTAGCTGGAGTCGCTGCACGTGCGGATCGGGAAGACCTTGATCATCTGGTCGATCGTGTCGTGCACGGCCCACACCTTCGGGTACGGACCGAAGTACTTCGCACCTTTGATGCGCCTGTTGCGGGTGACCAGGACGCGCGGGGCTTCGTCGGCGAGTGTGATCGCCATGAAGGGGTAGGACTTGTCGTCGCGGTACTTGACGTTGAACGGCGGATCGAACTCCTTGATCCACATGTACTCCAGCTGCAGGGAGTCGACATCCGTCGCGACCACGGTCCACTCCACGGAGGCCGCGGTCATCACCATGCGGCGTGTCCGCTCGTGCAGCGTGTGCGGCGGCGCGAAGTAGTTCGACAGTCGGGAACGGAGGTTCTTCGCCTTCCCCACGTAGAGCACGCGTCCCTCCGCATCGCGGAAGCGGTACACACCCGGGTCGGTGGGGATCTCCCCCGGCTTGGGCTTGTAGGGAAGCGACGACATCGGGGTCAGCCGGCCTTGCGCGCGTCGGCGCGCTCGGCCGGGAAGAGCACCTCGGCGAGGAAGGTGCCGGTGTGGCTCTCCTCGACGCGCGCGACCTGCTCCGGTGTCCCCGTGGCCACGAGCGTCCCGCCGCCGGACCCGCCCTCGGGACCGAGGTCGATGATCCAGTCCGCCGACTTGATCACGTCGAGGTTGTGCTCGATGACGATCACCGAGTTGCCCTTGTCGACCAGCCCGTTCAGGACCTCGAGGAGTCGTCGCACGTCTTCGAAGTGCAGACCGGTGGTGGGCTCGTCGAGCACGTAGATGCTCCGACCGTTCGATCGGCGCTGCAACTCGGTGGCCAGCTTGACGCGCTGCGCCTCACCGCCGGAGAGTGTCGTCGCGGATTGACCGAGTCGCACATACCCGAGCCCCACATCGACCAGGGTCTTCAGATAGCGGTGGATCGCCTGGATCGGCTCGAAGAACTCGGCAGCCTCCGAGATCGGCATCTCGAGCACCTCGGCGATGTTCTTGCCCTTGTAGTGCACCGAGAGCGTGTCTCGGTTGTACCGCTTCCCGTGGCACACCTCGCAGTCGACGTACACGTCCGGGAGGAAGTTCATCTCGATCTTGATGGTGCCGTCGCCCGAGCACGCCTCACAGCGGCCGCCCTTGACGTTGAAGCTGAACCGACCCGGCTGATAGCCGCGTGCCTTGGCCTCCGGGGTCTCGCTGAACAGGCCGCGGATGCGGTCGAAGACCCCCGTGTACGTCGCCGGGTTCGAGCGTGGCGTGCGTCCGATCGGCGCCTGGTCGACGTGTACGACCTTGTCGAGGTTGTCGAGTCCGGTGACCCGCGTGTGCTTGCCCGGCACATTGCGGGCGCCGTTCAGGCGCTGCGCGAGCACCCGGTACAGGATGTCGTTCACGAGCGAAGACTTCCCCGAGCCGCTCACGCCCGTGACGGCGGTGAGCACGCCGAGGGGGAAGTCGACCGTGACGTTGCGGAGATTGTTCTCGCGTGCACCCACGACCGAGATCTGGCGCTTGCGGTCTCGCTTGCGTCGTGTCTGGGGCGTGGGGATCTCCCGTCGACGCGCGAGATAGTCACCCGTGATCGACGTCGGGTCCGACAGCAGCTCCGCCAGCGGCCCCGAGTGCACCACCTCACCCCCGTCGACCCCGGCGCGCGGGCCGATGTCGACGATCCAGTCGGCGGCATGGATCGTCTCTTCGTCATGCTCGACAACGATGAGCGTGTTGCCGAGGTCGCGCAGCGTCACGAGGGTCTCGATGAGACGTCGGTTGTCGCGCTGATGCAGACCGATCGACGGTTCGTCGAGCACGTACAGCACGCCGGTCAGCCCGGAACCGATCTGCGTGGCCAATCGGATGCGCTGCGCCTCGCCGCCGGAGAGGGAGCCGGCGGAACGGCTGAGATTGAGGTAGGTCAGGCCGACCTGGATGAGGAAGTCGAGCCTGGCCCTGATCTCACGCAGCACCTGCGCGGCGATCTTCGCCTCCCGCTCGGTGAGGGTCATCTCCGCGAAGAACCGCTGTGCCTCGGCGAGGCTCAGCCGCGACGCCTCGGCGATGGAGTGTCCGTGCACGCGGACGGCGAGGACCTCGGGCTTCAAACGTGCCCCGTCGCACACCGGGCAGGGGACCTCGCGCAGGTACTCCGACCAGCGCTGACGCTGCGTGTCCGACTCCGCCTGGAGATACTGGCGCTCGATGTAGGGCACGACACCTTCGAACCCCGATGAATAGCGCATCTCCCGGCCGTAGCGGTTCTTCCACTTGACCGTCACCTTGTAGTTCTCGCCGTGCAGGACCGCGTCGCGTACGGCCTGCGGCAGTCTCTTCCACGGGGTGTCCAGGGAGAAACCGAGATCCCGCGAGAGGCCCTCGAGGAGCCGTTCGTAGTACTGGAACAGCCCCTTCCCCTGCGTGGTCCACGGGATGATCACGCCCTCGCGGATCGAGAGCTCCTCGTCGCCGAGCATGAGTTCGACGTCCACCGACATGCGTGTTCCCAGGCCCGAGCAGGCCGGACACGCGCCGAACGGCGCGTTGAAGGAGAAGGTGCGCGGTTCGATCTCTGTCAGCTGCAACGGATGGCCGTTGGGGCAGGCCAGCTTCTCCGAGAAGGACTGCCACGCGTCGTCACCCTCCGCGTCGACGAAGTTGACCTGCATGACGCCACCCGCGAGTCCCAGCGCGGTCTCGACCGAATCGGTCACACGACCCAGGATGTCCGGGCTTGCCACCAGCCGGTCCACGACGACGGCGATGTCGTGCTTGTAGCTCTTCTTCAGTGTCGGCGGCTCGGCCAGCTGGATTAGCTCTCCGTCGACGACCGCGCGGGCGTACCCCTTCGCCGAGAGCTCTTTGAAGAGGTCGACGAACTCCCCCTTCTTCTGGGTGACCACCGGCGCCACGATCTGATACCGCGTGCGGTCGGGCAGTTCCATGAGTTGATCGGCGATCTGCTGAACGGTCTGCCGCTGGATGACCTCGCCGCACTCCGGACAATGGGGCACGCCGATGCGGGCCCACAGCAGACGCATGTAGTCATGGATCTCGGTGATCGTTCCCACCGTCGAGCGCGGGTTCCGATTGGTCGACTTCTGGTCGATCGACACCGCCGGGCTCAGACCTTCGATGAAGTCCACGTCGGGACGGTCCACCTGACCGAGGAACTGCCGCGCGTAGGCGCTCAGGGACTCGACGTAGCGACGCTGGCCTTCGGCGAAGATCGTGTCGAACGCGAGGCTCGACTTCCCCGATCCGGACAGACCCGTGAACACCACGAGGGAATCACGCGGGATGTCGAGATCGACGTCCTTCAGATTGTGCACGCGAGCACCGCGCACACGGAGCGTGTCGCTCGATGGCGCGGTGGATCTTCCGGTGAGAGAGACAGGGACGATGGGCACCCGTCAAGTGTAGGCGGGCCCTCCGACATCGGCTCCGGAGCGCGTTCGCCTGCGGCGCACACGCCCCACCCACCCTCAGCGCGAGAGGATCCGACGCTGCGAGCTGATCACGCCGGTGTCGAAGCCCGCGAGGTGCAGCCCACCGTGGAATCGGGCGTGCTCGATCTTCAGGCACCGGTCCATGACCACCGCGACCCCCGCCTCCTCGGCGATCGCCGCGGCCCGTTCGTTCCAGGATCCGAGCTGCAGCCACAGTGTCGACGCGCCGACGGCGACCGCCTCCTCCGCCACACCGGGCAGATCGTCGTGGCGGCGGAACACGTCGACGAGGTCGGGAACGACGGGAAGGTCGGCCAGCGACGCGTACGCGGGACGCCCGAGGATCGTCTCGGCGCGGGGATTGACGAAGTAGAGCTCGTACGGCGAGCTGCCGGTGAGGTAGGTGGCGACGAAGTAGCTCGCGCGTGCGGGGTTGTCGGATGCACCGACGATCGCGACGGAGCGGGTCCTGCGCAAGATGTCATGGCGCTCGTGCGCGTCGGGGCCCCGCCATGTTCGGTCGACGACCGCCGGGGGTGCGGTGGGCAGGGCACAGGAGGCGGCGTCGGTCATCGGGTCGTTCCCGTCGCTTCGGTGAGGGCTCGGTCGAGATCCCACAGGATGTCCTCGGGGTCTTCGAGCCCCACGGAGATGCGGATGAGGTCGGCCGGTGTACCGGCCGCCGCGAGTTGCTCGGGGGTGAGCTGCCGGTGGGTGGTCGAGGCGGGATGGATGACGAGGGTGCGGGCGTCCCCCACATTGGCCAGATGCGACGCGAGCGTGACCGCGTCGATGAAGGTCTCCCCCGCGGCGCGCGCCGCGTGCTCCCGTGACACGTCATCGGAGAACTCCCCCGACGGAGCGACACCGAAGGCGAAGACCGCGCCCGGTCCGAGCGGGAGGTATCGCCGTGCGCGGTCCGCGTGCGGGTGCCCGTCCAGGCCCGCCCAGGTGACGAACGACACGCGCCGGTCGGAATCGAGCCACTCCGCGACGATCCGGGCGTTGGCCAGGTGCGCATCCATGCGCTGGGGTAGCGTCTCGATCCCCTGCAGGAGGGTGAAGGCGGCCTGCGGGTTCAGGGACGGGCCGATGTCGCGCAACTGCTCGCTGCGGAGTTTGGTCAGGAACCCGTACTCGCCGAAATTGCCCCACCAGGTGATGCCGCCGTAGGAGGCGACGGGCTCGGTCATCGCGGGGAACGTACCGTTGCCCCAGTCGAACGTCCCGGCCTCGACGACGACGCCGCCCAGGGCCGTTCCATGACCGCCGAGGAACTTGGTGACCGAGTGGATGACGATGTCGGCACCGTGCTCGATCGGGCGCAACAGGTAGGGCGTCGCGAGGGTCGCATCGACCACGAGCGGGACACCCGCCTCGTGGGCCACCTGCGCCAGTCCGGCGATGTCGGCGATCTCGCCACCCGGATTGCCGATGGCCTCGGTATAGACGACCTTGGTCTCGGGACGGATCGCGGCGGCGTAGTCGGCCGGGTCCGACGACGGCACGAAGGTCGTCTCGACACCGAATCGGCGCAGCGTGACATCGAGCTGGGTGATCGTCCCGCCGTACAGCTGGGACGATGCCACGACGTGGTCTCCGGCCCCGACGAGGGCCGCGAAGGTGATGAACTCCGCGCTCATACCGCTCGCGGTCGCCACCGCGCCGATGCCCCCCTCGAGCGACGCCATACGTTCTTCGAGCGCGGCCACGGTCGGATTGCCGATGCGGGAGTAGATGTTGCCGTACTTCTGCAGAGCGAACAGGTTCCCCGCGTCGGCGGCGTCGTCGAAGACGAACGAGCTCGTGTGGTAGATCGGCACGGCGCGGGCTCCCGTGGCGGCATCGGGGGTACCGCCGGCGTGCAGCGCCCGCGTGCGGAATCCGAATCGGTGCTCGGTCACTCGTTCTCCTCGTCCTCGGCGGTGTGCGCCGTCTCGGTGACTCCCTGCAGGCGGGCGACGGCGTCGCGCACGCCGTCGACGGCCGCGGGGTTCTGCAAACCCGTCACGTCGCCCAACACGTCACCCTGCCACACCTGCATCAGCAGACGACGCAGGATCTTGCCGGAGCGGGTCCTGGGAAGATCGGGCACGAACACGACGTGGGTCGGTTTCGCGACCGGGCCGATCTCCCGTGCGACCTGTGCGCGCAACGTCTCGACGTCGACGGGTGCGCGTGTGACCACGAACGCGGCGACCGCGTGCCCGGTGACCGGGTGCTCGACCCCTGCGACACCGGCCTCACCGACGGCGGGATGAGCGACCAGCGCGGACTCGATCTCGATGGTCGACAGGCGGTGGCCGGAGACGTTCACGACGTCGTCGAGCCGCCCGAGCACGCGGATCTCACCCCGGGCGTCCACGGTCGCGGCGTCCCCGGCCACGTAGTAGCCGCCCCACTCGCCGTGCCCGGCGAACCGCGCCCAGTAGGAGTCGCGGTAGCGATCGGGCGAGCGCCAGATCGTCCGCGCCATCCCCGGCCAGGGCCGGCGGATCACGAGCGTCCCCGACCGGCCCGGCGAGACGGGAACCCCGTCGTCGTCGACGACGGCCGCATCGATGCCGGGCAGGGGCAGGGTCGCCGACCCGGGCGTGAGCGTCGTCGCCCCCGGTAGCGGCGCGATCATCGCCGCCCCGGTCTCGGACTGCCACCACGTGTCCACGATCGGCAGAATGTCACGTCCGTGATTGCGGCGGAACCACATCCAGGCCTCGGGGTTGATGGCTTCGCCGACCGTACCCAGCAACCGCAACGACGACAGGTCGTAGCCCGCCGGCACCTCGTCACCCCACCAGGTCATGAAGGTACGGATGAGAGTCGGTGCCGTGTAGTACACCGTGACGCCGTATCGCTCGATGATCTCCAGGTGTCGCTGCCGGTGCGGGGCGTCGGGCGTGCCCTCGTAGATCACCTGTGTCAGACCGTTCGACAGTGGCCCGTAGATCTCGTACGTGTGCGCGGTCACCCACGCGAGGTCAGCGGTGCACCAGTGGATGTCGTCGGGTTTCGCGTCGAAGTGCGCCCAGTGCGCCCAGCTCGCGTGCGTGAGGTACCCCCCGGAGGTGTGGACGAGACCCTTGGGGCGTCCCGTGGTCCCGGATGTGTAGATGATGAACAGCGGATGTTCCGCCTCGAATGCCCGCGGTCGGTGCACCTCGGGTGCGGCGTCGACGACATCGTGCCACCACCGGTCACGGCCGGGGCTCCAGGGCACCGCCTGTCCGGTGCGTCGGACGACCAGAACGTGTTCGAGTTCGGGCAGGCCCGCGACGGCGGCGTCGGCCGCCGACTTCACCTCGACGGCTCGGCCGCGCCGCCATTGACCGTCGGAGGTGACCAGCAGCTTCGCCCCGGTGTCTTCGAGGCGGAACCTGACCGCTTCTGCGGAGAATCCGCCGAACACCAGCGAGTGGACGGCCCCCACGCGTGCGCACGCCAACGCGACGACGACCGTCTCGATGAGCACGGGCAGGTAGATCACGACACGGTCGCCCGGCTCGATGCCTAACCGCTCCAGAGCGTGCGCGGCTTGCGCGACACGACGCCGCAGGTCCCGGTAGGTGACCGCAATCCGGTCTCCCGGCTCACCCTCGAAGTAGAGGGCGACCTTCTCACCGAGCCCCGCCTCGACGTGACGGTCGACGCAGTTGACCGCGACGTTGAGGCGCCCGCCGTCGAACCAGCGCGCCGAGGGAACCGTCAGCCGACCACGCTCGTCGGGGACGGGAGGGCTCCAGTCCAGCGCGGTCGACCACGGGGTCTCCCATACCAACCGCCGCGCCGCCTCCTCCCAGAAGCGGATCGGATCGGCCTCGGCGGCCGCGTAGGCGTCGGCGCCGACGTTGGCCTGCGCGACGAAAGCCGGATCCGGTGCGAAGGTCCGGTGCTCGCTCAGCCGAGACTCCTCGATCGGCGGCGGAAGTGTCGTCGACATGATCTCGTCCTCAGAGCCAGCGCTTGAGCACGGCCCGCTCGAACAGCGACAGCAGCGCGTTGGTCACGGTGCCCAAGAGCGCGAGCAGCACGATCGCGAGGATGATGCGGTCGACGCGCCCGTTGTACTGGGAGTCGATGAGCAAGAAGCCCAGGCCCATGGAGGCCGCGATCAGCTCGGCGGCGACCAGGAACAGCCATGCCTGGGCGAGACCCAGTCGTAGACCCGCCACCATCGACGGCACCACCGCCGGCAGCTGGACGGTCCGCAGCAGGGACCCGCCGCGCAGGCCGAAGGAACGTCCCGCCTCGACCAGGTGCGGGTCGACCCGATGCAGCCCGGCCGCGACGGTGGTGAAGACCGGGAAGAAGGCACCGATCGCGATCAGGGTCACCTTCGAGTCTTCGCCGATCTGCATCCAGAGGATCAGCAACGGCACCCAGGCGAGCGAGGGCACCGCGCGCAGCGCGATGATCGTCGGTCCGAGCAGCACCTCGCCGGCGCGGGACAGTCCGACGACCGCGGCGACCGCGAGACCGAGGACAGATCCGATCAGGAAGCCCACGATGACGCGCTGGGTCGAGATGGCGATGTGCAGCCACAGGTCTCCGTCGGCGGCGAGCTGAACGCCGGCCTGGACGACCGACCCGGGGGTGGGCAGCCGGTAGGTCGGGATCAGACCGGTGGTCGTGACGAACTGCCACGCGGCCAGGAGGAGCAGCGGCACCAGCAGACCGCCGCCGATGCGCACACCGCGGCGCGCCCAGAAGGGCGTCGCCGTGAGTCCGGCGCCGTCCTTCCGGGGCGTGCGGGTCGCTGTGGTCTCGAGGGTCATTCGCTCGTCGCGTTCAGGGCGAATTCGTCGTACACGATGGTCTCGAGCGCCGCATCGAGGGCGTCCTGGCCGCCCTGGACGTCGCCTGAGTCGACGAGGACGGGAGAGATGCGTTCGAGCACGGCGATCTGGTCCGCTCCCGGAACACCCGAGACGTCGAGGTTGGAGCGCTCGATGATCACCGTCTCGGCGACCGCGGCGTCCAGACCCGACGCCTCGGCGAGCAGGGCTGCGGTCTCCTCGGGGTTCTCCAGGGCCCAGATGCGCGCCTGCTCGTACGCGTCGACGACGACCTGCGCGACGTCGGCGTGGTCGTCGATGAACTCCTCGGTCGCGTTGAGGAAGCCGTAGGTGTTGAAGTCGACGTTGCGGTAGACCAGGGTCGCGCCGGAATCGATCTCGGCACCGGCCATGATCGGGTCCAGCCCCGCCCACGCGTCGACGGACCCCGCGGCCAGTGCCGACCAGCCGTCCGCGTGCTGCAGGTTCTGCACCTCGACGTCGTCGACCGACAGGCCCGCTTCGTCGAGGGTTTGCAGGAGGAAGAAGTACGGGTCGGTGCCCTTGGTGGCGGCGATCGACGTGCCGGCCAGGTCGTCGACCGTGCCGATGTCACTGTCGGCGCCGACCACGATCGCCGACCACTCCGGCTGGGAGTAGATGTCGATCACCTTGATGGGAGAGCCGTTCGCCCGCGCCAGCAGGGCCGCGGAGCCGGCGGTGGAGGCGATGTCGGCCGAGCCCGAACGGAGGAGCTCGTTGGCGGTGTTCGAGCCGGTGGACTGCACCCATTCGACGGAGACGTCGTCACCGAGCGCCTGCTCGATCAAGCCCTGGTCGCGCAGCACCAGACTGAGCGGGTTGTAGGTGGCCCAGTCGAGGGTGAGCTGATCGGTCGACCAGTCCCCGGACCCCGACGAGTCGCTGGTGGCGGCGGCGTTCTCCCCGGCGATGCAGCCGGTCGTGAGCATCGCCATCGCACCGGCGAGGACGATCGCGGGTACGGTACGGCGGATGACGGTGCTCATCGGGTCTCCTCAGGAGTGTTGTGGTGATGGGTGTGCACGCCGAGTCCCTCCAGGAGGGTGGCGCGCAGGTCCGCGAGCGCGCGGTCGGCGCGGTCGCGAGGTCTGGTCCCGGAGACCGGGATGATCTGTGCGATCGAGGGCGTCCCCGGGGCCGTCGTGCGCAGGGAGGTCAACAAGACGACACGATCGGCGAGGTAGAGCGCCTCCTCGACGTCGTGGGTGACCAGCAGGATGGTCGTCGGCTGGGCGGCATGGACATCCAGCAGCAGATCCTGCATACGCAGACGCGTGAGCGCGTCGAGAGCCGCGAACGGCTCATCGAGCAGGAGCACGTCAGGATTGCGGGCGAGTGCACGGGCGAGTGAGGCGCGCTGCGCCATCCCCCCGGAGACCTCGCGCGGCCGCAGGTCTGCGGCATGGTCGAGACCGACCAGTTCCAGCAGTTCACGCACACGATCCCGGCCGGCCGCGCGCGCGTGCCGACGTCGCCCGCGGAGGCGGGGCAGGCCCAGCTCGACGTTCTGCGCCAGCGTACGCCACGGCAACAGCCTCGGTTCCTGGAACGCGATGGCCGCACGATCGTCGGTGTCGACAAGGCTGTCGCCGTCGACCGTGATCGCCCCGTGGGTCGGCTGGTCCAGACCGCCGACGAGGCGGAGCAGAGTCGACTTGCCGCAGCCGGAGGCGCCGATGACCGCGACGATCTCGCCGGCCGGCAGCTCCAGATCGACGCCCCGCAACACATCCACCGATCCGCCGGGCGTGCCGAACGTGCGACCGACGGCATCCAGGCGCACCGCACCCCCGTGCGACGGCGTCGCGGTGGATACAGGGGCCTCGAGTGTCGTGGTCACGCAGCAAGGGTGACAGAACGGCTCGCGCGCTCGCGAACCGGTCGCAACATCACGAAACATTGCCTCCGGAGCGCGCGCCGGCTCCTCACCCGCGCCGCATCAGTCCCCCGCGCCGGCCGCACCGACGAACGCGCCGAGTGCGTCGCGCACCGTGGCGAGATCCGCCGGGGCGAGCCCGGTGGCGGCCATGACCTGCGCCGGGACATCGAGTGCCCGTCGGCGAAGGGCGCGCCCTTCCTCGGTGAGCGCGATCTCGAGCACACGTTCATCCGCCGCACGACGTCGGCGTGTCAGGCGCCCCTGCGCCTCCAGGCGCTTGACCAGCGGCGACAGCGTGGCCGGTTCCATCGCCAGCGCCTCAGCGAGTCGCCCGAGCGAGCGCGGGGACTGCTCCCACAGCGCCAGCATGACGAGGTACTGCGGGTGCGTGAGTCCCAACGGCTCGAGGATGGGACGGTAGACGGACACCACGTTGCGCGCCGCCGTGACGATCGCGAAGCACACCTGGTTCTCCAGCAGCAGCGGATCCGGATCCCGGTCGGTCGACTCGGTCATCTCTCCCCCATTCCTTAGTACACTAATGATCATGGCACGAACTACTGATGGGTCCGAAGAGACACCCGAGCGTGAGGGCCTGCGCGCCCGGGTCCCGGGCCGCCGGAGGCTGGTACGCATACCTGAACGCGCGACTCATCCGTGTCGCGGGCCCCGCATCCGTCGGCCCCTACGACACGACGCCCGAACCGTCGCGGCACGAGCGCCCGTGCCCGTTGTGTCGGCAGGCGATGTCATCGCACACCGTCGACCGCTCCGGCCCCAAGCCCCTCCTGCACTGCCCACGCACGATCGCGTGAGATCGGCAACGGGAGGGACGCGCGCGGGCCGCGTCGCGCTCAGGCGTGACCGGCCTTCTCCATCGCGCGCAATTCCTTCTTGAGATCCTGGACCTCGTCACGTAGACGGGCAGCCAACTCGAATTTCAGCTCGGTCGCCGCGGCGAGCATCTGATCGGACAGGTCTTGGATGGTCGCCTCGAGTTGCTGGGCGCCTTCCGCGGCGATGCCCTCCCGGCGCAGCTGCGGCGTCGCAGAGCGCCCCTTTCCACTCTTGGTCTTGGCGGCGTCCTTACGCGAGAGCATGTCGTTCGTGTCCGAGGCCTCACGCGCGAGCACCTCGGTGATGTCGGCGATGCGCTTGCGCAGAGGTTGCGGGTCGATTCCGTGCTCGGCGTTGTAGGCGAGCTGCTTCTCGCGACGGCGCTCGGTCTCGTCGATCGCGTTGCGCATCGAGTCGGTCATCGTGTCGGCGTACATGTGGACCTGCCCGGAGACGTTTCGCGCCGCCCGCCCGATCGTCTGGATGAGCGAGGTACCCGACCGCAAGAAGCCCTCTTTGTCGGCATCCAGGATCGACACGAGCGACACTTCGGGGAGGTCGAGTCCTTCACGAAGCAGGTTGATCCCCACCAGCACGTCGTAGACACCCGCGCGCAGTTCGGTGAGCAACTCCACCCGACGCAGCGTGTCGACGTCGGAGTGCAGGTATCTCACCCGAACGCCATGCTCGCCGAGGAAGTCGGTCAGTTCCTCGGCCATCTTCTTGGTGAGCGTGGTGACCAGGACACGCTCGTCCCGCTGCACCCGGAGCCGGATCTCCTCCAGCAGGTCGTCGATCTGACCCTTCGACGGTTTGACGATGATCTCCGGATCGACCAGCCCCGTGGGTCGGATGATCTGCTCCACGATGCCGTCGGCGATGCCCATCTCATACCGACCGGGGGTGGCGGAGAGGTAGACACTTTGTCCGATGCGCTGCTTGAACTCGTCCCATCGCAACGGACGGTTGTCCATCGCGCTCGGCAGGCGGAACCCATGGTCGACGAGGGTGCGCTTGCGCGACGCGTCACCTTCGTACATGGCGCCGATCTGAGGGACCGTGACATGGGATTCGTCGATGACGAGCAGGAAGTCGTCGGGGAAGAAGTCCAACAGCGTGTGCGGGGGCTCCCCCGCCGATCGGCCGTCGAGGTGACGCGAGTAGTTCTCGATACCGGAGCAGAAGCCCAGTTGCTGCAACATCTCCAGGTCGAAGGTCGTGCGCATGCGCAACCGCTGCGCCTCGAGGAGCTTGTTCTGCGACTCCAGATCGGCCAGCCGCCCGGCCAACTCCTCCTCGATGGTCCCGATCGCGCGCTGCACCGTCTCGGTGGCGGCGACATAGTGCGAAGCGGGGAAGATGGGGACCGACTCCATCTTCTGCACGACATCGCCGGTGAGCGGGTGCAGCATGTAGAGCGCCTCGATCTCATCGCCGAACATCTCGATCCGGATCGCGTACTCCTCGTAGACGGGGATGATCTCGATCGTGTCGCCGCGCACACGGAAGTTCCCGCGCGAGAAGTCGACGTCGTTGCGGTTGTACTGCATCGAGATGAACTTGCGGATGAGCGCATCCCGGTCGTACCGCTCCCCCACCTGCAGGGCGACCATCGCACGCAAGTACTCCTCCGGTGCACCCAGACCGTAGATGCACGACACGGTCGAGACCACCACGACGTCGCGACGCGACAGCAGGGCGTTGGTGGTCGAGTGCCGCAGACGCTCGACCTCGGCATTGATCGACGAGTCCTTCTCGATGAAGGTGTCCGTCTGTGGGACGTACGCCTCCGGCTGGTAGTAGTCGTAGTACGACACGAAGTATTCGACCGCGTTGTGCGGCATCAGGTCGCGGAACTCGTTCGCGAGCTGCGCCGCGAGGGTCTTGTTGTGCGCGAGCACGAGCGTCGGACGCTGCACCGCCTCGATGAGCCACGCGGTGGTGGCCGACTTCCCCGTACCGGTCGCCCCGAGCAGGACGACGTCGGTCTCGCCGGCGTTGATGCGTGCGGCCAGGTCGGCGATCGCCTGCGGCTGATCGCCGCTGGGGCTGTAGTCGCTGACGACTTCGAAGGGGCGCACGGAGCGGGTGGTCTGCACCCCTCCAGCGTAGGCGCGACCTCCGACATCGGCGCCGCCGACGACGGGTACCCCTCCCGCTGCGTGTGGGCCGACCTACAGTGGAGGGATGCTGGAGTTCCTGGTCGGTACGGGCCTCGCCGCATCGGCGGGCCTGAACGCCTGGATGCCGCTGCTCGTGCTCGGCCTCGCCGACCGCCTTCTGCCGGCCGTGACCCTCCCGGCGTCCTGGGCGTGGCTCTCGAGCGACATCGCGCTCTGGATCATCGGCGCCCTCCTTGTATTCGAGATCATCGCCGACAAGGTCCCCGCCGTCGACACCCTCAACGACGTCCTGCAGACCGTGGTCCGCCCCGCCTCGGGCGGCATCGTCTTCGGTGCGGGCGCGAGTGCGGAGACGGTGTCGGTCACCGACACCGAAAGCCTGTTCTCGGACCCGTCGTGGGTGCCGATCCTGACCGGTATGGCGATCGCCCTCGCCGTGCACGGGGTGAAGGCGGCGTTCCGTCCCGTCGCCAACGCCGCGACCGGCGGGATCGCCGCCCCGGTCGTCAGCACCGTCGAGGACGTCTCGGCGCTCCTGCTGGCGGTGCTCGCGATCGTGGTGCCCGTCCTCGCCGCACTCGCCCTGGTCGCGGGGGTGGCCGCGATGGTCGTCGCGATCCGACGCTTCCGGGGACGACGGCGGGCGGGGCCGGCCGACCGCACCACCTGAGCGGCCGGCGTCAGCTCCGCGTCCGGGCGATGCGACCCGGGAGGGAGGCCCACAGCTCATCGACCTGACGGTGGGTCTCGGAAAGGTCGCCGGCCGTGTCGATGACCACGTCCGCGAACCGGAGCCTGTCGTCGTCGGAGATCTGTGCGGCCAACCGTGCATCCGCATCGGACGCACTCATACCCCGGATCTCGACGAGGCGCCGACGACGCAACGCCGCGGGAGCGTGCGCCACGACGATCAGCTCCCAGGGGTCCTCGGACCGCGCCTCGGCGAGCAGGGGGACGTCGTACACCACGACCGCGTCGGGATCGTCGTCGAACGCCCGGGTGAACCGACGGTGCGACTCGGTCTTCACGGCGGGGTGGACGATGTCGTTGAGGGCACGGACCGCAGCGTCGTCACCGAAGACGACGCTCCCGAGAGCTGCACGGTCGAGCGACCCGTCCGGTCTGATCATGTGTTCTCCGAAGCGCCCGGCGATCGCCTCCAGCACAGGTGTCCCGGGGCTCTGCACGTCGCGGACGATCTGGTCGGCGTCGACGATCACCGCACCGTGCGCGGCGAGGCGCGACGCGATGGTCGACTTTCCCGAGGCGATCCCGCCGGTCAGGGCGATGAGGGGCATGCCACGAGCATGCCACGGTCGACCGGTCGGCGGTGTCACTGCCCCGCGCGGGCCCCGGCGGGTTCGGGAGCGGTCCCGTAAGAGGCCACGAGGTCGACTTCTTTCGCGTGCCCCGGAAGGAAGATCCAGACCACGGCCGCCCCGAGCGCGATGGCGATCGCGCCGACCGCGTACGCGGCAATCGAGCCGGCCTCCAGGCTCTGCTGCGCGGCCTGCAGGATCTGATCCTTGTACTGCGGGTTCTGGTCGGCCACCTGCAGCGCCGACGCATAGGAGGACTGCAACGCCGCCGTGACCTGGGCGCTGATGCTCGAGGCTTCCCCCGACTCGGCGATGAGTGCACCGAAGGAGCGGGCGAACCCCGCGGCGAGGATCGCACCGAGCACCCCCTGCATGATCGACCCGCCGAGGTCGCGCTGCAGATCTGCGGTGGCGGAGGCCATACCCACCCGACGCACCGGTGTCGACTCGGTGATCGCCCGCGACGCCGGGGTCATCGCGAATCCCGCGCCGATGCCGATCGCCAGATACGCCAGGCTGACATACCAGAACGGCGTGTCTTCGCCCCAGAACAGCATCGTCACGAAGCCGGCGAGCACGAACACGTAGCCCAGCAGCATCGTGAAGCGCGAACCGCGGGTGAGCACGAGCTTGGCCGATTGCGGCGCCACCGCCAGGAGGCCGATGCCGGCCGGGACGATCGACAGGGACGCTTCCAGCGTCGAGTAGCCGAGGATGTTCTGCTGGAACTGCTGCCCCACGAACATGGCCCCGATGAGGGAGCCGAACACGATGAGACCGCCGGTCGCCGGCGCCCAGAACATCCGACGTCGCGCGACCGACAGGTCGTACAGGGGTGAGCGCGCGGTCATCTGACGCCACCCGAACACGCCGATGAGCACGACGGCCGCGCCCAGGAGCACACCACCGAACACGGCCGTCTCGGGGGCGAAGACGGTCGCGAGACCGAGCACGAGTGCAGCGATCATGAACACCGACAGCACGCCTCCGACGTGGTCGACGGGCTCATCGGACTCGGCGACATGCGAGGGGACGACGATGATCACCAGCACGAAGCCCGCAAGGGCGATCGGGACCGCGAGCAGGAAGGCCGAGCCCCACCAGAACCACAGCAGCAGCACGCCGGCCAGCACCGATCCGATGACCGTGGCCGTCGCACTGACGGCCGACCAGAGGGCGATCGCGACCGTGCGTCGACGCCCGGGCGACCACAGCGCGGTGATCAACGACAGCGTCGTGGGGTAGGCCATCCCCGCTGAGATCCCGGTGAACACCCGCGCGGCGATGAGCATCTCGACCGACACGGAGAAGGCCGCCAACACGCTCGCGACGACCGTGAGCCCGAGCCCGAGGACGAGCAACTGCTTGCGGCCGTATCGGTCTGCCACAGCCCCCAGATACATCACCGACATCGCCAAACCGAGCGCGCAACCGACCGCGACCAGGTTCAGGGAGGTCTGACTTGCGCCGAACGCGTCGCCGATGTCGGGGAGGGCGATGTTCGCCGCGGCGAGATTGATGTTGCAGACCAGGGCACCCAGGATGAGCGCGGTCAGGACGAGGGGGGCGCGCTCGGGCGCGTCTGCGGAGGTGTCCGGCGAGGGGGGCGAGGTCACGGCCCCTACCCTAGCGATGAGCGCACGACGCGGTGCGGTCCGGGGTCTGGAAGGATCACCTCATGGCCGCCCCGATCAGCCCCGCCCGCCTCTCCCTACTCGTGGCGGTGGTCCTCGCGCCGCTGGTCGTGGTGGCGGCGACCCCGTTGTCCGGGACTCTCGGGCCGACCGTTCTGGCCGTGATCGCGACGGCAGGTTCGGTCCGGCGCGGTGCACCCGCGATGTGGCGCATGGCCGCGTCGTCGACGATCGTCGCGCTGCTGGCGGCGTTGATCCCCACGACCGGGCCCGCACTGCCTGTCCTGGGCACCGCGCTGGTGGTCCTCACCTCGCTCGCCACCAGCGCCCTCCCCCGGGTCGGTCTGACCAGCTCGGGCGGCATGGTGGTGACCATCGGCGCGCTCCTGGTCATCAAGCCCGTGGTGACGCCGGCCGATGCCGCAGGCCCATGGGCGGCCGCGCTGCTCATCGCGCTCGTCGTGGGCGCCACGTCGGCGTGGATCGCCGGCGTCCTCTCCGCCGCACTCCGCGGCCGCACCCTGCCGAAACCGGATCTGCCCGCGCCGACGATCCCCTACAGCATCCTGCTCGCGGTGCTCGCGGGGTCTTTCACCCTCGTATGCCTCCTGGTGTTCCCCGACTCCAACGCCTGGTGGACGGTGCTGACCATCGCCATCGTCCTGCAGCCCACACGGGACCGCCTGTGGTCCAAGCTCGGCGCGCGACTGCTGGGCACCCTCGTCGGCGGCGGGGTCGCGGCGATTCTCGGCCTCGTGCTACCCCTCGCCGTCGCTCCCGCGATCCTCGGGCTCCTGGCTCTCGCGGCCAACGTCGTGCTCACGGTCCGAGGCGCGCCCTACTGGCAGTCGGCGACGGCCGTCACGATCACCGTCGTGATGCTCACCTTCGACCGCGGCGACCTGTTGCAGGGCGATCTCCAGCGCATCCTGTTCACCGCGTCCGCCGCGGGCGCGACCGCGCTGGCCGTCGTCCTGCTCGATGTCCTGCCGGGCGCACGCTCGACCCCGCGCGCCGGCTGAGACGGCGACGGGCCGGGACCCCGAAGGATCCCGGCCCGTCGACCGTCGGTAGGTGTCGGCTCAGCGGCCCGACAGCTTCTCGCGAAGCGCAGCGAGCGCCTCGTCGTCGGCGAGGGTGCCCGCCGAGTTGCTGTCGGAGGCGAAGGTCGACGAAGGCGTCTCGCCGGCGGCGGCGGAAGCGGCCTCGGCCTCCATGGCCTTGACGACGGCGGCCTTGTGAGCCTCCCAGCGGGCGTGGGCGGCCGCGTACTCCTGCTCCCACTTCTCCCGCTGCTCGTCGAAGCCTTCCTTCCACTGGTTGGTCTCCGGGTCGAAGCCCTCGGGGTACTTGTACTCCCCGTTCTCGTCGTACTCGGTGACCATGCCG
>NZTV01000069.1 GCA_002703245.1 Microbacterium sp. | reverse complement strand
GGTCGCCGAGCTGCCCCTCGGTCACGGTCTGAACGCCGCGACCGGCGAGTACGCCGACCTGTTCGAGCAGGGCATCATCGACCCGGCGAAGGTCACCCGCTCGGCGCTGCAGAACGCCGCGTCGATCGCGGGTCTGTTCCTGACCACCGAGGCCGTCGTGGCTGACAAGCCCGAGAAGGCTCCGGCCGCTCCGGCCGACCCGACCGGCGGCATGGACTTCTGACGCCGAACCCCGTGAGGCTCGTTTCGACGAGCTGACCACACGAAGCGCCCCTCCCCATCGGAGGGGCGCTTCGTCGTTCCTCAGCGGAACAGCCCCGTGGTCGCCTGTTCGGCATCGGCGTAGTGGCGCCCGGCCTGTTCCAGCGCCGCGCTGATCGTCGCGAGGGAATCTTCGACCTGCCGTTGGGTGCCGCGCCACTGCTCGACCACCCCCTGGAAGGCGATCGCGGCCGGACCCGACCACGACGACTGCAACTGCGTGAGGTGCGCCATCATCGCCTGGACCTCGCCCTGCAGGCGATCGACGGTCCCGCGGACCGCCGTGGTCGTACTGAGGACGGCGTCGCTGTCGACGGAGAACACTGCCATGGGAAACCCCTCTCTCGGTGGCTCCCCACGGTAGGGGTCACCGCAGACGGGCGTGCGTGGTCCCGCGGCCCGCGGGGGACAGGAAACCGGGGAAGACGGCTGGGGAGGAGAGGTCCGGTCAGAGCCCGTCGCGTTCGAGGCGGGGCAGGGGCTGGGTCTCGATGAGCAGGTGCTCCTCCCTCTCTCGCTGCTGTGCGAGAGGGAACGACACCCGGAAGGTCGCCCCGCCGCCCGGCGTGTCGACCACGCGCACGTCACCGTGCAGGGCGTCGACGATGGAGGCGACGATCGACAGGCCGAGCCCGGTGCCACCGGTCTCCCGGGTGCGAGAGGAGTCCGCGCGCCAGAAACGTTGGAAGATCTTCTCCTTCAACGGGTCGGGGACGCCCTCGCCGTGGTCGATGACCTCGATCCATCCGGTGGCGGCGACCGGATCCACGCCGACCCGCAGCTCGATGGGGGAGTCGTCCCCGGTGAAGCGCCGCGCGTTGCCGAGCAGGTTCGCCACGACCTGCCGGATGCGGTTCTCCTCTCCGCTGACGATCGGCTGAGGACGCCGCACCGCGATCGGCAGTGTGTCCGCGTTCGGATCCGCTGGAGGCGCTGCGGGCTTCGAGCGCCGCCGGAGGAGGGAGGCCCCGGCGCGCGCGATCACCGCCGTCGGAGGTGCGCTGCGCTTCTTGCCCTCCGCGGCCGCCTCGTCTGCGCCGTCGTCTGCCGTGCCGGGAAGAACCGTGTCGATCGCTTCGATCACGGTGACCTTCCGCGTGGGAGAGGTGGCCCGTACGTCGAGGGCCGCGTCGCGCGCGATGGGTCGGAGGTCGACCGGTGCGATGTCGACGTCGCGCCGCTCATCCAGCCGCGCGAGCGCCAAGAGGTCCTCCACGAGCACGCCCATGCGGATCGCCTCCTTCTCGATCCGGTCCATCGCCTGCGCGGTGTCGTCTCCGGGAGGGATTGCGCCCATGCGGTACAGCTCCGCATAGCCACGCACGGTCACCAGCGGAGTGCGCAGCTCATGACTGGCGTCGCCGATGAAGCGCCGCATCTGCCGCACCGTCGCCTCGCGTTGCGAGATGGCGGCGTCGATGCGGCCGAGCATCGTGTTGATCGCGATCTTCAACCGCCCCACCTCGGTGCGGGGCTCGATGTCGGTCATCCGCTGGCTGAAGTCGCCGGCGGCGATCGACATGGCGGTGTCCTCGACCTGCCCGAGGCTCCGGAAGGTGAGCGTGACCAGCCACCTCGTGCCCAGCGCCCCGGCCCCGAGGATCACCACCGAGATGACGGCGTAGATGCCCAGGAAGGTCGCGACGACCTGATTCGTCGAGGCGGTGGAGACCACCACCATCTGCGTGAACAGATCGCCGACGCCGTCGGGCTGGAAAACATCCACCGCCGCGAGGAAACGCTCGTCGCCTTCGACGTCGGGGAGCGCGAAAGGCTGGAGCCCGCGCGCCGCCGTGGACTGCAACGTGAACGTCTCGGGGAATTCCGGTTCGACCCCTCCGGAGCCGCCCGCGATCGCTTCGAGGGAACCGTCGGGGCCGTACACCGCGACGAAGTACGGCGTCGGCGGCACGTCGTCTTCGTGGCGCGGGGTGAAGGAGACCTGGCCGCCTTCCACCGACACGTCGATCAGGCCGCTCACCGCATCGGTGGAGGCGTACCCGCGCACGCTCGCGTCGATGTTGTTGTAGAGCGTGCTGCGCAGAAAGGTCATCGTGCCGAACCCCGCCGCGAACAAGCCGACCGCGAGGAGGGTCACGGTGACACCGGTGACCTTCGCGCGCAGGCTGATGCCGCGCCACCAACGGGTGACGGCATCCGTCTCGGAACCCAGGGTGCCCGCCCCCTCCCGTGTGCGTCCGGCGGGCCGGATCAGGTGGTCTTGCCGGTCTTCAGCATGTACCCGAAACCGCGTTTGGTCTGGATGAGCGGCTCGGACGAGTGCGGGTCGATCTTGCGGCGCAGGTAGGAGATGTAACTCTCCACGATGCCCGCGTCGCCGTTGAAGTCGTATTCCCAGACATGGTCGAGGATCTGCGCCTTGGACAGGACCCGGTTCGGGTTGAGCATGAGGTATCGCAGCAGCTTGAACTCCGTCGGGCTCAGCTCGATCGCGGCGTCACCGACCTGCACGTCGTGGGTGTCCTGATCCATCGTGATCTCACCGGCGCGGATGATCGAGTCCTCGTCGGCCTGCATCGTGCGCCGCAGGATCGCCTGGATGCGGGCGACGATCTCGTCGAGGCTGAACGGCTTGGTCACGTAGTCGTCGCCGCCGGCGTTGAGGCCGGTGATCTTGTCGTCGGTTTCGTCTTTGGCCGTCAGGAACAGGATCGGCGCGGTGTACCCCGCTCCACGGAGTCGCTTGGTGACACTGAAACCGTTCATGTCGGGGAGCATGACGTCGAGCACGATGAGGTCGGGTTCCTCCTCGAGCACGGCCGAGATCGTCTGGGCGCCGTTGGTCACGGCGCGGACCTGGAAGCCGGCGAAGCGCAGGCTCGTGATCAGCAGGTCACGGATGTTCGGCTCGTCGTCGACGACGAGGATGCGCGGTGCGGTCATAGGGTCATTATTGCCAGGGTTTCCAGGAACCTGCTGGATATCGGCCGGTTCGCCGGGCATCCGGTCACTCCCGCGTCCGTGCGGAGAGGGTGAAGCCGTGGGCGCGCAGCCTGTCCGGGAGGACGTCACCGAGCGCGCTCATCGGCGTGGAGACGCCTCCGGCGCCCTCGCCGGCGGCGAGGGCCAGTCCCGCCTCGCCGAGCATGATCGCCGTGCCGCCGTAGGCCGGGTCGTACGGTGCCGAGACGGTCGCGCGCACGGCGGGGCCGACCACCGGGTGCGCGTCGACGTCGAGATGGAAGCGCCCCTCCGCCATGGTCTGCTCGGAGGGTCCCTCGCCGGGATCGGGGAGCGCCAGATCGACGAGCCGCCGGGTGGGCGCGAAGAACATCGCCGCCGCGAGCGCACCGATCCCCATGCCCAGCGCGGTGGCGAGGATCCGTCCCCCGACGCCGGGACCGGTGTCGACGAGCTCGCGGTACCGCAGATGCTGGCCGTACCCCCACCCCGACAGGTGATTGGAGCGGTTGACGATCTGGCGGTTGTAGGAGCTCATCACGAACGGCGCCTGCCACGTCCGACTCGACGGGTCACGACGCACGCCCCCGCGCCACGCCGAATCCGGCAGGAGCGACGCGGGCCGGGGACACAGTGCGTACGGATCGACGATGAGGCGTCGCAGGGCCGGATCCGATCGCGCTTCGATGATCTGCTGGCGCATGGAATCCACGGTTCCGCCGCTGATCCCGCCGCGCAGCGTGCGCACTTGGCCGGTCGCGTCGATCAGCGGGACGCCTCCGGCCTCGCGATGGGCGAGCCCGACCGCCAGGTCCGACGGGACCGAATCGAAACCGCATGAGTGGACGATCCGCGCACCGCGATCCCGGGCGGTCCGATCGAACCGGTGCACGCTTTCGGCGACGAAGGCTGTCTCTCCGGAGAGGTCGGCGTAGTGCGTCCCGGCGTCCGCGCACGCGGCCACCACCGGGAGACTGTGCCGCAGGTAGGGGCCGACGGTGGTCACGACGACGGAGGTGGCACGCGCCATGCGCTCTACGCTCTCCGAATCGGCGGTGTCCACGAGCAGGAGGGGCCAGTCGACGCCGAGGTCGGTCGCGAGGGCCTCCAGTCGGCGTCGGGAGCGCCCCGCGAGGGCGATCCTCGTCCCGTCCGGGGCATGGCGGGCCAGATGGCGTGCCGTCAGGCGACCCACGAAACCGGTCGCGCCGAGCAGGACGATGTCCAGATCGCGTGAGGCGTTCGACATGGCTACGACCCTACGGGGCCGGGCGCGTGCGAGGGCCGTCGCCCACGATCACGCGGCGTCGAGACGATCGGCGTCCATGATCGTGTAGGCGTAGCCCTGTTCGGCCAGGAAACGCTGGCGGTTCTGGGCGAAGTCCTGGTCGACGGTGTCCCGGGCGATCAGGGTGTAGAAGCTCGCCGTGTGGCCCGACGTCTTCGGGCGCAACAGACGCCCGAGGCGCTGCGCCTCCTCCTGTCGCGATCCGAACGACCCGGAGACCTGGATGGCCACGGAGGCTTCGGGCAGGTCGATCGAGAAGTTGGCCACCTTCGAGACCACCAGCACGGAGATCTCCCCTTCCCGGAAGGCCTGGTAGAGCTCCTCGCGCTCGTCGACGGGCGTCTTCCCGGTGATCTTCGGTGCGTCCAGCGCGTCCGAGAGGGTGTCGATCTGCTCGAGGTACTGACCGATGATGAGGATGCGTTCACCCGCGTGACGGGCGACCAGATCACGCACCACATCGACCTTCGCCGGGGCGGTCGCGGCCATCCGGTACCGGTCGTCGTCGGCCGCGGCGGCGTATTCGAGCCGTTCGTCGGCGGGCAGGTCAACGCGGACCTCATAGCAGGCCGCCGGGGAGATGAACCCCTGAGACTCGATCTCCTTCCACGGGGCGTCGAATCGCTTGGGACCGATCAGGCTGAACACGTCGCCTTCGCGGCCGTCCTCGCGCACGAGGGTGGCGGTCAGGCCGAGCCGGCGCCGTGCCTGCAGGTCGGCGGTGAGCTTGAAGACCGGAGCGGGCAGCAGATGGACCTCGTCGTACACGACCAGACCCCAATCCAGCGCGTCCAGCAGCGCCAGGTGCGCGTACTGGCCTTTCCGCTTGGCGGTGAGGATCTGGTAGGTCGCGATCGTGACCGGCTTGACCTCTTTGGACTGCCCGGAGTACTCGCCGATCTCCTCGGGGGTCAGCGACGTGCGCTTGAGCAGTTCGTCGCGCCACTGACGCGCGCTGACTGTGTTGGTCACGAGGATGAGGGTCGTCGTCCCGGTCGCCGCCATCGCCCCCGCGCCCACGAGGGTCTTGCCTGCACCGCACGGCAGGACCACCACGCCGGAGCCGCCGTCGTGGAAGGTGTCGACCGCCTGGCGTTGGTACGGACGCAGTGCCCAGCCGTCTTCGGCGAGATCGATCTCGTGCGGGGTCCCCGGGGTGTATCCGGCGAGGTCCTCGGCCGGCCAGCCGATCTTCAGCAGCTCCTGCTTGATGTGACCGCGTGCCCACGCGTCGATGAGGTAGCTGTCGGGGTGGGGGTGGCCGATCAGCAGCGGCTGGATGCCCTTGTTCTTGGTCACCTCCGCGAGCACGGGCGCGTCGTCCGAACGCAGCACCAGATCGCCGTCGTCGGTGCGCTCGATCGTGAGTCGGCCGTATCGCGCCACGGTCTCACGGATGTCGGTGGAAACCGACGGCGGCACCGGGAAGCGCGACCACCGGTCGAGGGTGGCGAGCATGTCCTCGGAGTCGTGACCGGCCGCGCGGGCGTTCCACAGGCCCAACCGGGTGATCCGGTAGGTGTGGATGTGTTCCGGGGCGCGCTCGAGCTCGGCGAAGATCGCCAATTCGTGACGCGCGGTCTCCGCGTCGGGGTGCGCGACTTCCAGGAGCACCGTGCGGTCGCTCTGAACGATGAGGGGGCCGTCAGCCATAGCGTTCGATCCTACCGGCCCGCGGCGGGATGGTCGTTCGGCGGGGTCAGACGGGGGTCACGCGCACGATGCTCCGCAGCGGGAGGGTGCGTTCGACGTCGGCGGCCCGATCGAGCCCCCGCAGGCGTCCACCGCCCAGTCCCGACGCCTCGAGGGTGAGTTCGCGGTCGGTGCCGTCGGGCATCTGCACCGACACGCGGATCGCGGCCCGCGCGCGCACCGCTTGTTCGAGCTCGCGCTGCAGCCAGGCCTCATCGCTGTCGGTGCTGTGGCCCGCGCGCAGCCGCGCGATCAACTCGTCGAATCTCCCCGGGGCCGCGGCGTCGTGGGGAGCCGGGCGACGCGAGCGTCGAGGCGACGTCGGCCGCCCGTCGTCACCGATCATCGTGACGGGGTAGCGTGCGTCGGAGAGCGCCCAGGACACCGTGTCTCGACCGGCGCGCGTCAGCAGCACCTTGCCTTCCGGGACCAGCCCGAGCGGCCGCAACGCCTGGTCGACCGACAACGCCTCGCGCCGGTCGTCGTCGTCGACTTCGACGACGGTGAGCGCACGCGTATCGTCGGTGCGCACCCGCACCGCACCGTGGCGCCGCGCGGTGCTGTCGAGGAGGTACTCCAACGGCTGGGGGATCCCGGTGAGAGAGAGTCCGGCGAGGAACGCGCGGATGCCCTCGGCGGTCTCCCCGTCGGTCAGTCCCGCGTCGAGGGACTCGGCCGTGAACCGATAGGTGGAGGCCTGGGCCCGGGATTCACGGGCCGCGATGCCGCGCAGACGCAGTTCGAGGTCGGGAAGCAGCGGCCCGGGGGCGATGACCGACAGGTCCGCCTGGAGATACACCTTGTCGATCTCCGTGGGGAGATGCCCGCGGAGCGCGTCGGCGGTGATGGCGCCGGAATCGCGCAGAGCTCTCGTCCACGCTGGCTCGGCGCCGTCGTCGACGAGGAGCCCCCATCGCCGGAGGACGCGCCCCCACTGTGCGGCGACAGGCGGCCAGTCCTCGTCCAGGGGGTACGCGCCGGCGTGGTCGGCGGCGGCGCGGATGCCCCCCGTGCGGTCGCGCAGCCCGACGGGCAGCGCCGCGACGATTCCGGTCGCCGCGTGTTCCCATCGTTCGGCGGTGGGCAGGTGGAGCCATCGGTCGCCGGCGTCGGAGACCGTGGCTTCGCGTTCGGCTGTGTCGATCAGACCCGCGGCGCGGGCGATCGTGGCCAGGTCGTCGAGCGCCTCGGCGTCTTCGACGATGCCCGCCTCGAGCAGGCGCCGGCGGTCGCTCGCGCTGATCGACCCGGTCGCCGTCGACGACAGTGGCGACTGCTCGGTCGCCAGGAGCAGATCGGCGAGAGCGCCGGTGGAGGTGAAGGCGCGTTCCGCGGCGGAGGCTTCCTGCGCGGCGGTCGCGGGGGGCGCAGGAGCGCCTTCCGGCGCGGAGAACGCGGCGGGCCGGGCTTCGCGGGTGCGCCGGACGCGGGCGGCCACGGCGGTCGGTAGCGCGTCACCGACGAGGAGTTGCGATGACGACGGGATCGCGTCGATGGTCGCGTCCTCCCCGTCGGCGAGGGCGGCCAGTGCCGCCAGCGCGGCACGCGGGAGACGGGTGAGTGCGCGGTCGACCGATCCCGTCTCGAGGAGGCCCTCGGCCGCGTCGAAGAAGTCCCGCCACGCCACACCGGCCGAGACCGCGCGGGCCGTCAGGACCTCGCCGAGTCGTGCGTCATCCAGTCCTGCCAGTTGCAGGGCCAGAGCGCGCTCGTCGGAGACCACTCAGGATCCGCGGTTGGCCCGCGACCTCCGCACGAGCGTCATGATCAGCACCGCGAGCAGCATCACGAACGCGATGGGCGGTGCGAAGTACACCGTGAACCCGATCGTGGGCCAGATCCCGGTGCTCATGTCCGCCCCGGCGCTGGAGGCGATCATGATCGCGAAGAAGCAGATGATCGACAGCGCGAGCAGGCCGAGGGACATGAACGCGAGGATGCGGTCGATGCGGCGGATGGGGACGTCGCCGCCCGGGGTTCGCGTGCTCATCCGTCCCAGCCTAGCGGAGCGCCGCGCCCGCGTCTTTCCCGAGTCCGCGGCGGGCGCGGTACCCGGTCCACGGCGGTGGGTGCCGTAGGCTGGAGGAGGGGTCGGATCGGCCCCGGTTTCACCCTGCCCGCGTGCGCGGGCCAGTATCAGCGAGGTTTCGATGCCCACCGGCAAGGTCAGGTTCTACGACGAGGACAAGGGATTCGGCTTCATCACCACAGATGACGGCCAGGACGTCTTCCTCCACGCCACCGCGCTGCCCGCGGGGACCCCGGCGCCGGGGCCCGGTACGCGCCTCGAGTTCGGCGTCGCCGACGGCAAGCGCGGACTTCAGGCCCTCTCGGTGCGGGTGCTGGAAGCGCCGGTCAGTCTGTCCAAGCGTGCGCGAAAGCCCGCCGACGACATGGCCGTCATCATCGAGGACCTCGTCGGTCTTCTCGACGGCCTCGGTGCGGAGTTGCGGCGCGGCCGGTACCCCAGCGGCTCGCACTCGAAGAAGATCGCCGCGGTCCTGCGCAAGGTGGCCGATGACCTCGACGCCTGACGCCCCCGGTCCCGACCAGCCGGCCGCCGACGCGGTCGCGCTGCCCGATCCGGCGCTCCTGGCGGCGCACGATCTGGCGCTGGCGGCCCTGCGTGAGATCACCCCCGAATCGACCATCGGTGCGCCCGCGGGACACCGGGTCGAGACGGACGGGATCGTCTCGCTGCTGTTCGCGAACCGCCTCGCGGGCTACCCGGGTTGGTTCTGGACGGTGAGCCTGGCCCGCGTGGCCGACGCCGACCCGACGGTCCTGGAGGTGGAGCTGCTTCCCGGCGACGACGCGCTGCTCGCACCGGACTGGGTCCCGTGGGCGGAGCGTCTCGCCGACTACCAGGCCGCGCAGGCGGCGGCCGCCGAGGACGCCGCATCCGGTGACGGGTCGGACGAGGATGACTCCGACGCGGATGAGCCGGATGAAGACGAAGAGGACGACCGCGGATCGATCCTGCACTCGGGCGACGTGGACGGTGTCGACATCGACGAACTGTCTCCGGACTACACGGAGGAGGACGACGCAGAGGATGACGGCACGGATCTCGACGATTCCGAGGTCGACGCGGACGCTGCGGACGACGCGGACGCCCCCGGCTCCGACGAAGACCCCGAACCGGTCGATACGACCGACGAGCAGGACTGACGGGCCGGGGGAGGAGGGCGTCCCCGTCGATCAGCCCAGACGTTCGACGGTGTAGTCGATCGCCCGCACGAGGCTGCGCACGTCGTCGGGTTCGATCGAGACGAAGGTCGCCACGCGAAGCTGATTGCGTCCGAGCTTGCGGTACGGCTCGGTGTCGACGATTCCGTTGGCCCGGAGGCTCTTGGCGATGGCGGCCGCGTCGATCGACTCGTCGAAGTCGATCGTGACGACCACCGGCGACCGGTCCTCCGGATCGGTGACGAACGGTGTGGCGAGGGAGGTCTCCTCCGCCCACGAATACAGCACCGAGGACGACTCCGCGGTGCGTGCGCCGGCCCAGGCGAGGCCGCCGTTGTCGAGGATCCAGGCCAGCTGGTCCTCCAGGAGCAGCAGAGTCGACAGCGCCGGGGTGTTGAGCGTCTGGTTCAACCGTGAATTGTCCACGGCGTTCTTGAGGCTCAAGAAGTCCGGAATGTAGCGATCGGTCGCCGCGATCCGTTCGATGCGCGCGATCGCCGCCGGCGACATGGCCGCGAACCACAGTCCACCGTCGGATCCGAGGTTCTTCTGCGGGGCGAAGTAGTAGACGTCGGCCTCCGCGACATCGACGTCGATGCCGCCTGCCGCGCTCGTGGCGTCGATGACGGTCAGTGCACCCGCATCCGCCGACACGCGGCGTATCGGCGCCGCGACGCCCGTGGAGGTCTCGTTGTGCGGCCACGCGTACACGTCGACGCCTTCGACGGGTTCGGCGGCCGTGCGGGTGCCGGGCTCGACGGTGCGGACGTCGGGGGCGGTCAGCCACGGCGCCGCGGCGGCCTTGGCGAATTTGCCCCCGAACTCGCCGAACACGAGGTTCTGGCTCCGGCGTTCGATCAGGCCGAACGCGGCGGCGTCCCAGAAGGCGGTGGAACCCCCGTTGCCGAGCACGATCTCGTAGCCCTCGGGGATGCGCAGCAACTGGGCGAGGTGCTCGCGGACCCGGCCGACGAGGTTCTTCACCGGCGCCTGGCGGTGCGAGGTGCCCAGCACCGACGCGCCGCGGGTCACAAGGGACTCCAGCTGGGCGCCGCGCACTTTCGACGGGCCGCAGCCGAATCGTCCGTCAGCGGGCAGAAGGTCACGGGGGAGCTCGACGTGCGCCATGGCACGATTCTACGGTCGGCGGCGCGCCGATGCGGGCCGACTACCCGCCGGCGTCCCCCTGCAGCGGGCCGGTGTGCTCCCCACGTCGCTCCCGGTCGACCGCGTGTCCGAGGGCGTCGCGTTCGGCGTGGGTCCGGGACGCCGTGGCTGTCCGCTCATCCACGAAGTGCCCTCCGTCGGCACCGCAGGCAAGGGGAGGGACCGGGCCGGTGTCCCCCGGTGCGGATAAGCTGTCCTTGCCCGTTCGACAGCTGTGAGGGAACCGCGATATGGCCGATCTCATCGACACCACCGAGATGTATCTGCGCACGATCCTCGAGTTGGAGGAGGAGAACATCGTCCCCCTCCGTGCGCGCATCTCCGAGCGGCTCGGGCACTCCGGCCCGACGGTCTCGCAGACGGTCGGTCGGATGGAGCGAGACGGACTCGTCGTCGTCTCCGACGACCGTCGACTCGAACTGACCGAACTCGGCCGGCAGAAGGCCGTCGACGTCATGCGCAAGCACCGACTCGCCGAACGTCTGCTGTCGGATGTGATCGGTCTGGACTGGGCCTACGTGCACGAAGAGGCCTGCCGGTGGGAACACGTCATGAGCGAGCAGGTCGAACGGCGCCTCGTCGAATTGCTCGGGCACCCCACCGAATCGCCCTACGGCAACCCCATCCCCGGGCTCGATCTGCTCGGCGATGTGGCCGGGGCGACTTTCGAACAGGGCGTCGTCGGCCTCGTGCGGCGCCTGAACGCCGCGGACGCGCCGATCCGGGGAACCGTGCGACGGCTCGCGGAGCCGGTACAGGTGGACCCCGAGCTGCTGGAGCAGCTCAAGGACGCCGGAGTCCTCCCGGGCGCTCGCGGGGAGTTCCGGTTCAGTGAGGGGTACGTCCTGGTTCAGATGGAGGGGTCGGCCGACGCGCTCGAGCTCCCGATCGAAGTCGCCTCGCACATCTTCCTGGTCGACGACGCGGCGTGACGCGGGCCCGTGGATCGGGGTGTCCCGCGCGGTCAGCGTGACTTATTCGTTATCTTCAGGTAGCCTGGCGCGGTCCTGTATCCCGCGAGAGCGCGGATTCCGGACGCTGGGAAGGTCGCCTCACGGACTCGTCGCCTTCGCAGCGAATCGCACGCTGTGCCCCCGACACCAGTGCCGACGAGTCAGCGCCTCCGGCGCCGAGGCGCCGGAGGATTGATTTGGCTGAAGAGAACCACCCGCACGACGAGCAGGTCCCCGCGACCGTCTCTCGACGCGACCGTGCGCGCCGGATGGCTTCGCGCGCCAAGAAGAGCGTGACCCGAGGCGCCGCCGCCGTCACGTCGGCCCCTCGTCCCGCCGCGTCACGTCGGCCCCTGCGCACTCTGGTGATCTTCAGCATGGTCGGTGGGCTCATCGCCACCGTCGGTCTCCCCGCCTACGGGGCCATCACCCTTCCCTCCGAGGAACCCCAGACCCTTCAGCAGGTCGCGGCGGAGGACGCCCAGTCCCTCGTGATCGCGTCGGCGGCGGACGCCGACGTCGACGCCGAGGAGCCCGTCGACCTCGGTCGCGAGAGCTATTCGGCGACCACCGCCGAGGAGATCGAGGAGAAGAAGGCCGAAGAGGCCGCGGCCGAGGCGGCCGCCGAGCGGGCGCGCCTGGCCGCAGCGGCCAGCACCGAGCAGGAGGGCTCGTCGGGGAGTACCTACTCGGTGGATCTGTCGATGGTCGCGCCGGGCTCCGGAGAGGTCCGGTATCCGCTGGCGGGCGGATACACCGTCGGCGACGGCTTCCTCGCCCGCGGCGGATCCCACATGGGCGTCGACCTGCTCACCTCGGCGGGGTCGCCGATCTACGCCGTTGCCGGCGGTGTGGTGCGTATGTCCCAGGAGAGTCTTGGCGGATATGGTGTGGCCGTGGTCATCGACCACGTCATCAACGGGCAGTCGGTGACCACGACGTACGGGCACATGACGTACGGCAGCCGGCAGGTCGTCGCAGGGCAGACTGTCGCCCCCGGACAGATCATCGGTCTGGTCGGGAGCACCGGGCGCTCCACGGCCAACCACCTCCACTTGGAGGTGGCGATCGGCGGTTCGTACGTCGACCCGTGGGCCTGGGTCCAGCAGAACGCGGGGTGACCCGGTATGGCGTGTTCCCCGACACGCCACGTCCCGTTCATCCGACGATGCCGCCCCACGCGTGCCGTGGTGCACTACCCTGAGACCGACGCTGAGAGAAGCGGAGGGAAGCCGATGGAGAGTGCGCCACGCATCCGAACCATGGATGCGCTCGGACTCCTCGTCCTTCGGCATTCTATGAGCGGAAGCCGCGGTCCCGCCGTGGTCTCCAAGGCGCTGTCTGTGTGACAGCGCCTTTTTTCATGCCCGAAACCTCTCGATCCGTCGTGATTCGAATAACCGCGAAGCCGTCCCGGCCGTTCGAGAGGAACCACTATGCGCACCCTGGTGCTGAATGCGGGCTATGAGCCGCTGGCCGTCGTGTCGTTCAAGCGAGCCCTCGTCCTCGTCATGAACGACAAAGCCACCGTCGTCGAGCACATCGACGGCCAGCCCGTCTGGGGCACCGTGGCCTCCTACGATCGACCGGCGGTGATCATCCTGACCCGCTACGTGCGCGTGCCCGGTGGGCGCAGGGTGCCGGTCACGAGACGCGGCGTGTTGCGCCGGGACGCCCATCGTTGCGGGTACTGCGGCGCGTCGGCGTCCACGATCGATCACATCGTCCCGCGCTCTCGGGGCGGTGCCGATTCGTGGGAGAACCTGGTGGCCTGTTGCCTGCGGTGCAACAACGTCAAGAGCGATCGCACGCCGCAGGAGATGGGATGGAAACTGCGATTCACACCGGGGCCTCCGCGAGGTGCGCAATGGACGGTGCGTGGCACCGAGCGCACCGACCCGCAGTGGGAACCGTATCTCGCGCTCGCCGCCTGACTCGATTGCACAATCGAACATAGATATCGATTTCGCGCTCCCCCTGTCGGAACCGGGCGCTATCGTCACGTCACCGCATTGATTGACTAGAACATCTGTTCTAGCCTGTGGAGGTGGCAGGGGTGGCGAGCATGCAGCAGACGGTCCGGGGCGACCGCAGCGGTGACGTGCGCGCGCTGCGCGCGCAGCTCGAGAAGGTGCAGGGCCGCCGCCTGGGCGGAACGACTCTTCCCGTCCATCCCGCCCTCGCCGATCTGCTTCCCGGCGGAGGGCTGCGATCGGGGTCGGTCTACGCCGTCGATCCGTCGCCGTCGTTGCTCTTCGCGCTCCTGGGTGCTCCCTCCCAGGCGGGGTCGTGGTGCGCGGCGGTGGGCATGCCCGATCTCGGGGTCGAGGCAGCCGAGCGCCTCGGCGTCTCGCTGGCGCGGCTGGTTCTCATCCCCGACCCGGGGCCGCGCTGGCTGGCCGTGGCGGCCACCGTGTCCGAGGTGATGCCGATCGTCGCCGTGCGGCCGGCCTCGCGCGTCGGAGAAGCCGACGCCGCACGATTCGCCGCGCGGCTGCGCGATCGCGACGGCGTGCTTCTGGTGCAGGGGAACTGGCCCCAGGCGGAGGCGACGATCCGGGTGAGCGATCCGGAGTGGACGGGACTCGGGGCGGGGCACGGGTATCTGTCGGACCGGGGCGTGACCGTCGCGGTCTCGAGCCGTCGACTGCCGACCCCTCGACGGGGGCGGCTGTCTCTTCCCGCGGCGGACGGGAACGTCGTACGCAGGCGCGAGGAGGACGGCATCAGGCACACGGGCCGGGTTCGTCTTGAGGCGGTGGGGTGATGTCCATGGCGACGGTGCAGACCCGCAGTCTCGTGCTGTGGGTGCCCGACTGGCCGGTGGTGGCGCTGTCGCGTGAGCGGGCCGCGCCGGTGGGGCATCCTCTCGCGGTCGTGGAGAACAACATGGTGATCGCCTGTTCGGCCGCCGCGCGCGTCGAACGCGTGCGGCGTGGGCAGCGTCGACGCGACGCGCAGGCCCGATGCCCCGATCTTGAGATCGTCGCCGCCGACCTGACGCGGGATCACCGGGTGTTCGCGTCGGTGGTCTCCGCCGTGGAGGAGCGGGCCCCGGGGGTGCAGATCATGCGCCCGGGGCTGTGCGCGCTCCGGGCGCGGGGGCCGGCACGGTACTACGGGGGCGAGCGGGATGCCGCCGAGGTGCTGCGCGAGGCGGTGCGCGCGCTGGGCGTGGCCGATGTGCGTGCGGGGATCGCCGACGGGCCATTCACCGCGGAGCAGGCCGCTCGCGCGGGGACGACGCCGCGCGAGACGGTGCGGGTGGTCGTCGACGGTGGCGCGGGGGCGTACCTCTCCGGCCTGTCGGTGGCCGTTCTCGACGACGCGTTCGTCACCGGGGCCGGGGGCGCTCCCGGGGAGATCGCGGGCCTCCTCGCGCGGCTCGGGGTGCACACCCTCGGGCAGTTCGCCGCGATGGACGTCGATCGCGTGCGTGAACGGTTCGGGGAGCGGGGTGTGCGGCTGCACTCCCTCGCCGCGGGGGAGGACTCCCGGGGTGTCGAGCCCCGGGTGCCGCCGCCGGAGCTGCACCGGGAGGTCGCGTTCGAGCCGCCGCTGGAGATCGCCGACCAGGTGGCATTCGGCATGCGTGTCGCCGCGGAGGAGTTCCTCGCCGGCCTCGGCGCGGTCGACCTGGTGTGCACCGAGCTGCGCGTGGAACTGACCGGTGACCGGGGGGAGCGCAGCGAGCGGGTGTGGCTGCATCCGGGATCGTTCGATGCCGCCTCGGTGGTCGACCGGGTGCGCTGGCAGTTGAGTGAGGACACCGCCGAGGGGATGCTGGCCAGCGGCGTGTCCGTCGTGCGCATCTCTCCCGAGGCGGTCGACGCGGCGGCCCACCACGCTCCCACGGTGTTCGGCTCGGGGGCGGAGGAGCGCGTGCATCACGCGCTGTCGCGGGTGCAGGCGATGCTCGGGCACCGGGGCGTGGTGACACCGGCGGTGGGGGGAGGCCGGTGG
>NZTV01000016.1 GCA_002703245.1 Microbacterium sp. | reverse complement strand
CGGTGATCCAGACAGGCCGGAGGACGCATCCATGCACCTGAAGAGCGTGACGCTCAAAGGGTTCAAGTCGTTCGCCCAGCCGACGACCTTCGAACTCGAACCCGGGGTGACGTGCATCGTCGGCCCGAACGGATCCGGCAAGTCCAATGTCGTCGACGCGCTGGCCTGGGTCATGGGAGAGCAGGGCGCCAAGACCCTCCGCGGCGGCAAGATGGAGGATGTCATCTTCGCCGGGACCGCCACGCGCGGTCCGCTGGGCCGCGCCGAAGTGCAACTGACCATCGACAACAGCGACGGTGCTCTTCCGATCGAGTACTCCGAGGTGAGCATCCGCCGAACGTTGTTCCGCAACGGTTCCAGCGAGTACGCCATCAACGGCGAGTCATGCCGACTGCTGGATGTGCAGGAGCTGCTGAGCGATTCCGGTCTGGGGCGGGAGATGCACGTGATCGTCGGTCAGGGGCGTCTGGACGCGGTCCTGCAAGCCTCCCCGGAGGACCGTCGAGGCTTCATCGAGGAGGCCGCCGGAATCCTCAAGCACCGCAGACGCAAAGAGAAGACCCTTCGCAAGCTCGAGGCGATGGAAGCCAACCTCACCCGCCTCAGCGACCTCGCCGGCGAGCTGCGTCGCCAGCTGAAACCTCTCGGGCGACAAGCCGAGATCGCCCGCGAGGCACAGTCGATCGCCGCGATCGTGCGCGATGCGAAGGCGCGCCTGCTGGCCGACGACCTGGTCACGCTCCGCACGGAACTGGACGGCTTCGCCCGCACCGAGCAGGAACGCCATACCGAGCGGGGCGCACTGCAGGAGCAGCTCGACACCGTGCGCGCGCGAATCGCGCACCTCGAGGCCGACCAACGCTCAGAAGCCGTCGACGAGGCCCGACGCGTCACCCACGGGCTGGAGCGCGTCCAAGAGCGTCTGCGGTCGCTCTACGCGCTGGCCGGGCAGCGACTTGCCCTGCTCGCCGAACCGGACCAGAACGAGCTGTCCGAGGCGTCGACGGTCACCCAGGCCGTCATCGACGACGCGCGAGCCGAGATCGACGAGATCGCGGCAGGCCTCGGTGACGCGCAGGACGCCGCGGAGACGGCGGCACGCGATGTCGTCAGGGCGCGCGCGGAGCTCGATGCGCTCGATGCCGACATCGCCGAGCAGAGCGCGCTCGTCTCCGAACACGACATGAAGATCACCGCCATGCGCGGAACCGCCGAAGCCGCCGATTCGGCGCTGGCCGCGGTGCGCAGCGCGGTCGAGCGGCAGCAGAAGGCCCTCGACGCGGCGCTGGCCCGACGCGCGGAGGCGGAGGCGGAATTGGCGGGGATCGACACCGAGTCCGTGCCCGCCACGACGGCGGACGAACACGCCTCGGCCTATGATCGCGCGCAGCGGACGGCGGCCGACCTCGAGGCCGAGGTGGCGGAACTGCGTGACAAGCTCCACGCCGCCGAGCGTGAGGGCGAGGCGCTCACGGCGCAGACCAGGGCCCTGTCACGTGCGTTGGACGTGCGCAACGCCGCCTCCGAGCTGCTCTCCGAGGGATCCGCCGGGCTCGCCGGACTCGTCGGCGACGCCGTGCAGGTCACGCCCGGCTACGAGGCGGCGATCGCCGCAGTCCTCGGACCGCTCGCCGAGGGTGTGCTCGCCGACGATCGCGACGCGGCCTTCGCCCTCGCCTCGACACTCCGCGGCCGCGATCTCGGGGTCGTCGACATCGTCGTCGCCGATGCCCCCTCCGGTGATGTCGACCTGCCGGCCGTGGCGGGTATGTGGCCCGCGGTCGACGTCGTCCGCGCGCCCTCCGGGGTGAAGCGGGTGCTCGCCCATGTGCTCGTGGCCGACGACCTGGATGCGGCACGGGCCGCCGCCGATGTCCTCGACGAACGCGCCGCCTCGCTCGTGACCGTCGTCACGCGCGAGGGCGAGGTGTTCACGGGGCACACCCTTCGCGCGGGCTCCGGGCAGGGCCGCTCGCGGCTGGAACTGGCCGCCGAGCGCGACGCCGCCGCGGAACGTCGCGCCGAGATCACCCTCGTGGTGGACACGTTGCGCGAGGCCCTCACCGACGCCTCCGCGAGGCTGACGCAGGCGCGCGCCGACACCAAGGCCGCGTTGGCGGCGTTGCGCGAGCACGACGCCGCGCTCGCCGCGCACGCCGAGCAGCTGAACCGCGCCACCGTGCGGTACGAGTCCGCCGCCGCGGAATGCGAGCGGCTGACCGCCGGGCTCGGGCAGGCCCAGGCCGCGGTCGAAGAGGCCGAGGAGTCGGCCCGGTCGGCGCGGGACCAGCTCAATCACGCGTTGGAGCTTCCCCGACCCATCCTCGACGCGTCCGCGCGTGACGGGCTGCTCGCCGCGCTCGAAGAGGCCCGTGACACCGAGATGCGTGCGCGCTTGGACGTCGAGACGCTGAAAGAACGCGTGCGTGCGGGGGAGAACCGCGTGCAGCAGCTGCAGCGGCAGCGCGAGCGCGAGCGCGCCGCCGCGGAGGAGGCCGCGCGCCGCGCTGTCATCCGGCGGGCCCAGCGCGAGCTCGCCCAGGGGGTCTCCGGGGCCTTGCCGGCCGTGCTCGACTCGGTGGACCGATCGCTCAGCCAGGCCCGTGTGGAGCTCGCGGCGGCGGAATCCGCCCGCACGGCGCTGACCGCCGAGCTCGCCGACCTCCGTCGCTCCGAGGCGGCCACGCGCGAGCGTCTCGCCGGGCTCACCGAGAGCGTGCACGGGCTCGAGCTGTCCATCCACGAGAAGAAGCTCCATCTGTCGAGCCTGCTCGAGCGCGTCTCGAACGAGCTCGGTCTCGACGGAGACATCCTCGTGGCAGAATATGGCCCGGACCAGGCCGTACCCGACGACTCGGCGCTGGTGTCGTCCCCCGAGGCAGACGGCGTCGACCCGGGGGAGGAGCGCCTCGGTGATGACATGCCTACTGTTGCATACGACCGTGCCGCGCAGAAGCGCCGATTGCAGGGCGCCGAACGGAAGCTCGCGCAACTCGGCCGCGTGAACCCCCTCGCACTCGAGGAGTTCGCGGCCCTCGAGCAGCGCCACAAGTTCCTGGTCGAACAGCTGGACGATCTCGCCCGCACACGCAAGGACCTGTTGACGATCATCGAGGAGCTCGACGAACGTATGCGCTCGATCTTCCTCGACGCGTTCGAGGACACCCGCGTCGCGTTCGGCGAGGTATTCCCGATCCTGTTCCCGGGGGGTACCGGCAGCATCTCGCTGACCGACCCCGACTCGCCGCTCACGACGGGCATCGAGGTGGCGGTTCGACCGGTCGGCAAGAAGATCGAGCGGCTGTCGTTGTTGTCGGGCGGAGAGCGGTCGTTGGCGGCCGTCGCGCTGCTGACGGCGATCTTCAAGGCGCGCCCGAGCCCGTTCTACATCCTCGACGAGGTCGAAGCCGCGCTCGACGACGCCAATCTCGGTCGCCTGCTGGGGGTGTTCGAGCAACTGCGGGAGAGCAGTCAGCTGATCGTGATCACCCACCAGAAGCGCACGATGGAGATCGCCGACGCGCTGTACGGCGTCTCCATGCGGCAGGACGGGGTGTCTGCGGTGGTCGGCCAACGGGTGCGCGAGCGTAGCGCGGTCTGAGGAACGGTACGCGGGTCCCTGCCGTTTCCGGCCGGCGTCTTAGGCTGGGGGTATGGCAGAGAGTTCCTGGTCGCTCGGCCGCGCACTGCGCGGCATGTTCGTGAAGCCGACGATCGATGAGACGACATGGGAAGACCTCGAGACCGCGCTGCTGACCGCCGACTTCGGGCCCGACATCACCGAGCGCATCGTCGATGAGCTGCGTGAGAAGGTCGAGCGCTATCACACGACCGATCCGAAGGACCTGCAGCGCATGCTCCGCGAGACCCTCGAGGAGCACTTCGCGAAGTTCGACACCACCCTCCGCCTCACCGAGCGGCCGGCCGTCGTCCTCGTGGTGGGCGTGAACGGGGTGGGCAAGACGACGACCATCGGCAAGTTCGCCAAGTTCCTCCAGCGGTACGGACGAACCGTCGTCGTCGGCGCCGCCGACACCTTCCGTGCGGCCGCCGTCGACCAACTCGCCACGTGGGCCGAACGTGGCGGCGCGACGATCGTGCGTCCCCAACAGGAAGGGCAGGATCCCGCCTCGGTGGCCTTCCAGACGGTGGATCACGCCAAGCAGACCGGTACGGAGATCGTCCTCATCGACACCGCGGGCCGCCTGCACACCAAGGGTGGGCTGATGGACGAGCTCACCAAGATCCGGCGGGTCGTGGAGAAGCAGGCGCCGATCAGCGAGGTGCTGCTGGTCCTGGACGCCACGACGGGGCAGAACGGGGTCATGCAGGCCGAGGCGTTCCTCCAGCACGCCGGCGTCACCGGGTTGGTGATCACCAAGCTCGACGGGTCCGCCAAGGGCGGGTTCGTGCTCAACGTCCAGGAGCGCACCGGCATCCCGGTCAAACTCCTCGGCCAGGGCGAGGGTATCGGCGACCTGACCGGATTCACCCCGCACGTGTTCGCAGCGTCGCTGGTGGATTGATCCGGACGACACGACCCGCAGATCTCCCCGGACGGCCAGCGTGCTGGTTTCATGGAGCACATGGCGTTCGAGCACGATTACTTCGGCCTTCTCGAGTCCGGCCCGGACGGATCGCTCTTCTGGTCGGAGGTCGTCGAGCTCGGCGACCAGGCGGTGACGGTCGATCTGACCGCCCCCGACCAGGACGACGTGTCCCCGGCGGCCCTGGATGTGGCGGCCGCGCTCATCGCCGCGCTCGAGGCGGTCGACGCGAAGGCTCGCGGTGCGATGGTCTCGGAGCTCGGTGACCGCACGAGCGAGGTGATCGAGTACATCCTGCAACAGCAGGAGGCGCTCGGCGAGGAGCTCGAGGGGATGCTCGTCGACATCAGCGGCGACACGCACGTCGACATCATCCGGTCCCTGCAGATCATGAGCATGACGATCCTGGCCGACGAGCTGGGCGGGAAAGATCCGTTCGTCGTCCTCGAGTACGCTCTCGACCCCGACGCGACCGATGACGTCCTGCTGGTGAACCTGGACTCCGACGGCGAGATCCTCTCGGTCTCCAGCGCCGACTGACGCCACCCCGCCGACGCGACACCCCGGAACACGCCGCGGTGTGTGGTCTCGCGTGCCGGATGCGGTCTGTCGGTCCGCGGCGATCGGCGCCGGTCGATACCGTGGAGCGGTGGACACCGGAACACGCGTCGGCCGCCCGCGGGCATCGTCGCGGGAGACTCTCGCCGAAGCCGCCTGCGAGCTCTTCCTCGAGCAGGGCTTCGCGGCGACCTCGATCGTGGACATCACCCGCCGCGCCGGGGTGAGCAGATCGAGTTTCTTCAACTACTTCGCCTCGAAGTCCGACGTGCTGTGGAGCGGCTTCGACGAACGACTCGACGTGCTCACGCGGACACTCCGCGGCGGAGCGGACGTGGATGCCGCGCTGCGGGCGTTCGCCGTCGACTTCGCACCCGACAGCCTCGCGCTCGGCATCGTCAACGCGGCCGCGATGGGCATCGAGGAAGACCTGGACGACGAACGGGCCAGACGCCAGCTGCGCCTGGGGGCGTTGATCTCGGAGCGTCTGCGGGCGGCCTCCGACGACTCGGCGGCCCCCGACATCGACGGCGCGGCACGGGCCGCGGCGATCTTCACCGCGATCTGGCGCTGGGCGCAGTCGGGGCCGGGTACGGCGTCGCTTCCCGATGAGCTGTCCGCGGCGCTGGACCTGGTCGTGCCGCGCCCGCCCCGCGCAGGCGCGTAGAATCGGGGGATCATGGCGACTTTCGGCACTCTCTCCGACCGGCTCACCGAGACCTTCCGCAACCTCCGCACCAAGGGGAAGCTCACGCCCGCGGACGTCGACGGCACCGTCCGCGAGATCCGTCGCGCGCTCCTGGACGCCGACGTGGCGCTCCCGGTCGTGAAGGAGTTCACCGCCAAGGTGCGTGAGCGCGCGCTCGGCGACGAGGTCAACCGTGCCTTGAACCCGGCCCAGCAGGTGGTCCAGATCGTCAACGAGGAGCTCGTGGCGATCCTCGGCGGGCAGCAGCGTCGACTCCAGTTCGCCAAGAACCCGCCCACCGTGATCATGCTCGCCGGTCTCCAGGGGTCCGGGAAGACCACCTTCGCCGGAAAGCTCGCCAAGCAGCTCGAGAAAGACGGCCACACCCCCCTTCTCGTGGCCTGTGACCTGCAGCGCCCGAACGCCGTGAACCAGTTGCAGGTGGTCGCCGAGCGTGCCGGCGCCGCGATCTACGCGCCCGAGCCGGGCAACGGCGTCGGCGACCCGGTGAAGGTCGCGCGCGACGGTGTCGAGACCGCGCGCCGCCAGCAGCACGATGTCGTGATCATCGACACCGCCGGCCGACTCGGCGTCGACCAGGAGCTGATGACCCAGGCCGCCGACATCCGCCGCGCCACCGATCCCGACGAGGTCCTGTTCGTCATCGACGCGATGATCGGTCAAGATGCCGTCACCACCGCCAAGGCCTTCCAGGACGGCGTCGACTTCACGGGTGTCGTCCTCTCCAAGCTCGACGGCGACGCGCGCGGCGGTGCCGCGCTGTCCGTGGCCTCGGTCACGGGGCGCCCGATCATCTTCGCGTCGACGGGGGAGGGGCTCGAGGACCTCGAGGCCTTCCACCCCGACCGCATGGCCAGCCGCATCCTCGACCTCGGCGACATCCTCACCCTCATCGAGCAGGCCCAGCAGGCCTTCGACGAGGAGGAGGCGCGCAAGGTCGCGGACAAGATCGCCACCGAGCAGTTCACGCTCGAGGACTTCCTCGAGCAGATGCAGCAGTTCAAGAAGATGGGCTCGATGAAGAAGATGCTCGGGATGCTCCCGGGTATGGGCCAGATGAAGCAGCAGATCGACGATTTCGACGAGCGCGAGATCGATCGCACCGAAGCCATCATCCGTTCGATGACGCCCGCCGAGCGGCGTAACCCGAAGGTGCTCAACGGATCACGTCGACTGCGCATCGCCCGCGGTTCGGGGATGACCGTCACCGACGTCAACCAGCTCGTGCAACGATTCGAGCAGGCCGCGAAGATGATGAAGACCGTCGCGCGGGGTGGCGTGCCCAGCGTCCCCGGCATGGGTTCCATGGGAGGAAAGCCCGGCGCGTCGGCCAAGCGCGGCAACAAGAACGCGAAGAAGAAGGGCGGCTCCCGGTCGGGGAATCCCGCCAAGCGTGCCGCGGAGAACGCCGGCATCGCGTCGCAGCCGGCCGAGCCCACCGGGACCGGGTTCGGCCTGGGCGGCGGTGCCGCCGGCGGCATGCCGAGCGAGGCCGACCTCGCCGAACTGCAGAAGATGCTCGGCAAGGGCTGACGCTCAGGGGCGCATCGAGGCGAGGTGTTCGCGGAGGGTGGGGCCGCTGCGGAACTCTCGGATGAGATGACGCACGACCTCCCGGAGATCTCCGTCGGCCGCGTCCGCCACCGTCAACTGGCGTGAATAGCTCGCGCCCTCCTCGAGGATGCGCGCGACGCCCGCGTACTCCTTCGCGCACTTCAGCTCGAGCGCGATCTCGGCGTGACGTTCGAGGGTCTCGGTGAGATGTTCCCGCACCGGAACCTGGGTGCCGTCGGGGTCGACGATCACGCGGGCGTCCAGGCCGTAGCGGGCCGCGCGCCACTTGTTCTCCCGCACGTACCAGGGCTGGATCGTGGTCAACCCGCGACCTTCGTCCAGTTCGCGGGAGAAGTGCTCGACGAGCACCTGCACGAACGCGGCCACGGCGGCCAGCTCCGGCAACGTCGACATCCCGTCGCACGCGCGCACCTCGATCGTCCCCCATCGCGGTGCCGGGCGGATATCCCATCGGACCTCGGAGGCATCGGCCATGACACCGGTGCGGACCATGTCGTCGAGATAGGCCTCGAACTCCGCCCAGTCCCGCAACGGCCAGGGAAGGCCCGCGGTGGGCAGCTGCTGGAACACCAGGGCCCGGTTGGAGGCGTAGCCGGTGCGGTCACCCGCCCAGAAAGGGCTCGACGCCGAGAGTGCCTGCAGGTGGGGAAGATACACCGACAGCGCGTTGACGATGGGGAGCACCTTGTCGACGTCGTCGACGCCCACGTGTACGTGGATGCCCCAGATCATCATGTTCCGTCCCCACCACTGGGTGCGCTCGATGAGCTCGTGGTACCGCGTCTTGTCGGTGACGTCCTGCTCGTACCACTGCGCGAACGGGTGGCTGCCCGCGCACATCATCTCGACGCCCAGCGGGTCGGTGACCGCGCGCACCGTCTCGATGGCGTCGGCGATGTCGTCGACCGCGGCGGCGACGGTGCGACCGACGCCGCTGGTCACCTCGAGCGTGTTGGTGAGCAGCTCCTGCGTGATGGTGAACCGCTCCAGCTCGGTGTCCTCGGAGAGCGCCTCGAACACCTGCGGCGCACGGGGCACCAGGTCCCCGGACTCCCGGTCCGCGAGCATGAGCTCCCACTCGATGCCGACCGAGGACCGTGCGGATGTCGCGAAGGGCACCGTCATGTCGTCAGTCTCCCACGCCCGCGCGCGCCGGGGCGCGGATCAGTGCGACGCGCCGAGCTCGATCAGCAGCACACCGCCGGCGATGGCGACGATCCCGAGACCCATCACCCAGGTGAAGGGCTCTTTGAACAGGAAGTGCGCGAGGACCGCGGTGAGGGCGACTCCGCAGGCGGACCAGATCCCGTACGCCACGCCCACCGGCATCCCGTTGGCCAGGCACAGGAACAGCATCGTGAACGCCAGGAGGTAGGACACCACCACGGGGACGATCCACACACGCTTCTTGAAGCCCTCGGAGGCCCGCAACGACATGGTCCCGGTGACTTCGAACACGATCGCACCGGTTAGCAGCAGCCAGGTCATCGTCGTTCCTCCGTGGTCTCGGCCGATCCGGGGGTGATCGTCGCGATCGCCCCGGTCGCGGGCGCCTGCCGCGAATGCGTGCTGGCGCCCATCTCCACCAGCAGTACCCCGCCGATGACGATCGCGATCCCGAGGCTCATGAGCCAGGTCAGCGGATCGCCGTACAACACGGCCGCCAGCACCGCCGTGAGCGCGACGCCGGACGCGGCCCACACGCCGTACGTGAGTCCGATCGGCGCACCGGTACGCAGCAGGAGGGCGAGGCAGAGGAACGCGCCGGCGTAGCCGACGACGACGAGCACGATCCAGGCGGCGTGTTCGACGAGTTGCCGCAACGCGAGCGTCGCCGACACCTCCAGCACGATGGCGCCGACGAGGTACAACCATTTGGTCATGGGGAAGGACTTTCGGGCGAGGATGGGCCGTTGACCCGCTCACCCTAGCGGACGCCCGCGACGCGACCACGACGCGGTTCGCGCGGCCGCGCCGGATCTGGCAGAATAGAGGGTCGGACCCGGTGCTCGACCCTCTATCCAGCACCGTGGGCCGTTCCAGAGCTTCCGCCGGGTGTGCACCCCACGCTCCAGGCGATCGGTTCGTTCGCTTTCACTCATTCAGGAGAATTGTGGCTGTCAAGATCCGCCT
>NZTV01000015.1 GCA_002703245.1 Microbacterium sp. | reverse complement strand
GCAGGCCGATCCTCGACGCGGACGACCGCCATCAGGAGCCCGGCCAGGGTGGCACCGACCGCGCCCGCGGCCATGTCGCCGATCGTGTCGGTGTAGGTGACAAAGATCGTGTCGGTGACGAACTCGCGCCCGGTCCACTCCACCATCTCCCACACGGCGCTGATGGCGAGACCGATGACCGGAGACAACACGACGACGGCGCGCCGCGAGCGACCGGGGCCGGCCGCCGGTGGCACCACCCGCGCGTGGGCCAGCAGCAGGTAGGCCGCGACGGTGAGGGCCGCGGTGGCCGCCGCGTGCACGACGAGGTCCCAGCCCGGCAGGCGCGTATAGAGGTCGTACACGTTGCTCCACGCAGCCGTGAGAAGGATCACGCCGAAGGCCAGATCGGCGCCCGGGCGCATCGCGAGCAAGCGCGGGACCATCAGTCCGGGGAGGGTGAACGCGAGGATCCCCGCGTCGGTGGGCTCGTGGAGGAGGAAGGCCACCGCCACGCTGACGAGCCCGACGACGCGCATCGCATCCGCACCGGCGGCGACGGGCCCGTGCACGGGGCGGAGGAAGTTCCGCGCGAGCGTGTTCACCGCGTCACCCGCACGAGTGCATGGACGGGCAGATGGTCGGAGGGCCAGCCGTCGGCGGTGCGGAACGTGCCGATCCCGATCGCGTCCACGTGCACGCCGTCGGTCACCCCGATCCAGTCGATACGGGCGCCTCGGCGCGGCTCCCGGTAGTCGGCGAAGGTCGCCCACTCGGGGGTGAGCCGTCGATCGGCCGAGGTCCAGGCGTCGCGCAGGCCGTCACGCCACAGCTCCCGGGCGGTCGCGGAACCCGGACGTGCGTTCATGTCGCCCAGGATGATGCCGGCGCCGGGCGTCGTGGTCAGCACGGCGCGAAGCAGGCGGGCGGCGTGCAGACGCGAACGACGCGAGAAGACATCCAGGTGGGTGTTGACGACGACGAATTCGTCGGAGGTGGAACGGTCTCGGAAGCGGGCGACCACCGCGACGCGCGGTACGGGATTGCCCCAACCGCGCGACCCGGGCTCGTGGGGTGTCGGTGACAGCGCGACCTGTTCGCCCGAGAGGAGATCCAGTCTCCGTGCGTCCCAGAACAGCGGGCAGCCTTCGCCCCGCCCGTCGCGGTCGCGGCCGCGGCCGCGGCCGATCCTTTGGTGATCCGCACCGAGGGCCGCCGCGACGACGTCGGCCTGTTCCGGCATCGCCTCCTGCACCCCGAGCACCGTCGGCTTCTCGGTGCGGATGAGCGCCTCCACGGCGCGGCGGCGCCGGTCCCATCGGTCGACCGATCGGATCGATATCGGAAGGCGCCGTCGCATGTTGAACGACATCACGTGCAACGACGGTGGGGCGGCGGCGCCGATCAGGGCGGTGTCCATCACGCGGCGAGGCGGTGGAGGTCACGCGCCCGACGCTCGCGGGCTCGGCGCGTCACCCGGCGCAGTGCGCGCCGATCCCACCGCACCGGCGGGAAGTCGTGCGGCCAATGCATCGTGACCGTGCGGAAGCCTTTGCGCACCCGTGCTGCGAACAGGCCCGCGTCGGCGAACGGGCGCATCGAGATGGTCATGTGCTCGGGACCCACCGCGGCGATGCGGTGCCGTTCGCCGAGATGGAACGCCAGGTCGATGTCGTCGTGGGTGTCGACGTCCCACCGGTGCACGGAGGCGCTCACGGCATGCCACGCATCCGCGCGCATCGCGAGGTTCGACCCGAAGAGCGGCCAGTGGCCCAGGGCCGTCCCGACGATCGCGACGTACGCGCTCAGGTACGCCGCCGCGAGAGGGCGTCGCAGCCATGACGGGCCGTCGTGGAAGGACGCGCCGCCGAGCACGGCGTCGGTCTGCGGGTCGTTCTGCAACGCCTCGACCATCGTCCGCGCCCATCCCGGCTGCGGCGAGCAGTCCGCGTCCAGACGCAGGATCACCTCGCCCCGGGCGGCGTCGTACCCCGCGGAGGCGGCGGCGGCGATGCCCGGTGCGCCGCACGTGATGACCGTCGCGCCGTGTGCGCGGGCGACGGCCGCCGACGCATCACGGGATCCGTTGTCGACGACGATGATCTCCTCGAGGGCGATGCTCTGTCGGGACAGGCCGCGCAGGCAGTGCTCGAGGGGGCCCGCGTCGTCCTTGACGGGGATGACGACCGACACGAGGGGACGCGGGGGTGGGGGCTGGTGGAACACGAGGTGCCTCCTTGACGAGGGGTGTCGCCACGCTATCCGGCACGGCGGCTCCGTCTGCCGTCCTTGACAGGGGTGCACGGCGCCGATAGGTGGTGGTGCGCAGATCGCCCGCAGCGCACGGTGCACGCCTGGCGCGTAGCCTGGACGGGTGACACGCGTGCTCAACATCAGCGCCTATCTCTTCACCCCTCTCGACGACCTTGCGGGGTTGCGCGAGGTGTTGCGGGCGCGCGCGGTGGCATCGGGTCTGCGCGGCACGATCATCCTCGCCGAGGAGGGGATCAACCTCTTCCTCGCGGGTGGCGAAGAGGTCGTCCGCGCGTTCCTGGACGACCTGCGCGCGGATGCGCGCTTCGCCGAGCTCACGGCGAAGGAGAGCTGGTCGCCGTCGCAGCCGTTCGGCAAGATGCTCGTGAAGATCAAGCGCGAGATCATCCGCATGGACCGCCCGACGATCTCTCCGGCGGCCGGTCGGGCGCCGGCGGTGTCACCGGAGCAGCTCCGACGCTGGCTCGACGCCGGCGTCGACGACGATGGGCGCGACGTGGTCCTGCTCGACACCCGCAACGCATTCGAGGTGGACTACGGCCGCTTCGACGGGGCGATCGACTGGCGGCTCGAGCGCTTCACACAGTTCCCGGATGCGGCCGGCGCGGCCCGAGACGAGCTTGCAGGCAAGACGGTCGTCAGCTACTGCACGGGCGGCATCCGCTGCGAGAAGGCCACGATCCATCTGCGCGAGCTGGGCATCGACGCGCGACAGCTCGACGGCGGCATCCTCGGCTACCTCGAACAGGTCGGCGGCGCGCACTGGCGCGGCGAGTGCTTCGTGTTCGACGGGCGTGAAGCGCTCGGCGCAGACCTCGCCCCGCGCGCGTAGGCCGACCCCGGGAGGCGCCCGGTCCGCCGGGGGGGCCTACCCTGGGAGCATGCGTCATCCTCAGCCCTTCCCGGTGGGTCCGGGCCAGGAATCGGTGTGGGACTACCCGCGTCCGCCGCGGGTCGAGCCCGTCGACGCCCGCGCGATGATCGCGCTCGGAGGTGAGGTCGTCGTCGACACCGCCGACGTCGTCCGTGTGTTGGAGACCAGTCATCCGCCGACCTACTACCTGCCGATCGACGCCTTCACCGACGGCGCGCTCGTCCGCGGCGACGGCGCCTCGATGTGCGAATTCAAGGGCCGGGCCCGCTACTTCGACGTGCACGGCGGGGGACAGGTCCGTCCGCGCGCCGCATGGACCTACCCGTCGCCGATGCCGGGTTTCGAGGCGCTGGCCGGTCGGGTCGCCGTCTACGCCGAGGGGATGGACCGGTGCGAGATCGGCGGGGTGCTCGTGCAGCCCCAGCACGGCACCTTCTACGGTGGGTGGATCACCCCGGACGTGGTGGGTCCGTTCAAGGGCGCCGCGGGATCCGTGGGATGGTGAGAGGGTGAGCCAGACCGTGCAGACCCGTCGGCGCATCGGCACCGTCGTCGGTGCCGTCGTCGCCGATCTCGCCGTCGTGGTCGCCTTCGTCGCCATCGGTCGCGCCTCCCATGACGAGGGCGTATGGGCCGGGCTCTGGGCGACGTCGTTCCCCTTCCTGCTCGGCCTCACGGCCGGATGGCTGTTCTCGCGGGCGTGGCGAGGGCCGCTGTCCCCGATGGGTGCCGGGGTGCCGATCTGGGGTGCGACGGTCGTGATCGGTGTATTGGTGCGCGCGGCGTTCGGCGCCGGCACCGAGGTGTCCTTCATCGCGGTGACCGCGGTGGTGCTCCTGGTCGGCCTGCTCGGCTGGCGCGCGATCGCCGCGCCGGTGATGAGGTCGCGCGCCGCCTGACGTGCGGGTGCGGAGGGGGAGGAACCTGTGGTGAAGGTCGATCTGAAGCGTGAGCTCTCCGGCTACGCCGCCCGCCGCGACGTGTTCGACGATGTCGTGCTGCCACCGCGACGCTATGCGGTCATCGACGGATCCGGGGATCCGAACACGTCAGCGGACTACCGTGACGCCCTCGCGACGCTGTTCCCGTTCTCGTTCGCCGTGAAGTTCGCGAGCAAACGCGGGCTGGGGCGTGACTACGTCGTCGGTCCGCTCGAGGCGCTGTGGTGGGCGGACGACTTCACCGCCTTCACCTCCGCGCGCGACCCCTCCGCGTGGTCGTGGCGGGCCATGATGGTCGTGCCGGACTGGATCCGGGATGACCAGCTCGATCTCGCGACGACCGCCGCCCTCGAAAAGGACGCGCCGGCGATCGACCGCCTGCGGATCGACACCCTCGACGAGGGCCGTTGCATCCAGACCCTCCACGTCGGTCCCTACGACGACGAGGGGCCGGTGCTGGCACATCTGCACGACCACGTGATCCCGGGCAAGGGGCTGCGGATGCGGGGCCACCATCACGAGATCTACCTCGGCGATCCCCGGCGTGCCGCGCCCGAGAAGCTCCGCACGATCCTGCGGCAACCCGTCACCGACGCGGCCGGGGGATGACCGCGCCCTCGCGCACGGGCACACGTGGCGCGCGCAACGCGACGCCCATGACCACACGCGGGCCGAGACGATCGAGGTCGCGCTCGGCGTGCAGAATCTCGGCGAGGGGGCCGCTGCGGCCCGGGGTGCGTTCGACGAAACCGTGCCGGGCGTAGAAAGGGGCGTTGAAGGGCGGTTCGACGAAGGTGCGCAGCGTCATCTCCGTGTGCCCGCGGGAGGCGGCCGTCTCCAGGGCTGCCTCCAGGAGCGCGGTACCGATGCCGCGCCGGGCTGCCGAGCCGCGCACCGACATCTGCTCGAGGTGGCACAGGGCCTCTGCTTCGACGACCTGGGCGAACCCGACGATGCGCCCCTCGAGCTCGGCCACCAGGAGGAACCCGGGCATGCTCGCCCGCTCGGCACCGGTCTCCGCCTCGAGCGCTTCGTCGAGCCGGAAGAACGCCGCCAGCGCCTCGTCCGCCGAGGCTTCCACCTCATGGAGATCGGCGATGTCGCCATCGGCGGCGAATCGGATCACGGCGTCCACCCCGACAGCGTATGACGCGGTCGGTCGGTGCGGCTCGGTACGATCTGATCATGACCGATTCCCCACCGATCGAGGATGTGCCGATCGGCGGCGACGGCATCCGTCTGGGTCAGTTCGTGAAGTACGCCGGCCTGCTCGACTCCGGCGGTGACGTCAAAGAGGCGATCATCGACGGCTATGTCACGGTCAACGGCGAGGTCGATCGTCGCCGAGGGCGACAATTGCAGATCGACGACGTGGTCGGGTTCGGCGAACGCCGGGTCCGCGTCCGCCCGTAGCCGTCGTCAACCCGGCGACCGGTAGCCGCTCGGCGGGCCGCGTCCGCGCCGTCACCCGACGGAGGCGTGCTCCGCGCGGTCCTGCTCGTGACGGGCGAGGGCCGCGCCGATCCGGGCGATCGCGTCGGTGAGGAGCGGACGGGGCAGCGCGAAGATGATGCGGGCGTGTCCCGCGGCCACCTCCCCGCAGGCGGCGCCGTCGGTCAGCGCGACGTCGGCGTGGGCGCGGAACCATTCGCCGAGGTCGCCCTCCACCCCGTACGCACGGAAGTCGATCAGCGCGATGTAGGTACCTTCGGGCATCGTCACGCGTGCTTTCGGCGCATGCCGGGCGAGCATCTCGACGAGGGTGCGGCGATTGCCGTCGAGGTAGTCGACGGTCTCGGCCAGCCAGTCACCACCGTCGCGGTAGGCGGCGATGTTGGCCACCACGCCGAGTGTTGCCGTGCCGTGTCCGGCCCATCCGGCGTGTTCGGCCCACACTGCGGCGTCGGCGTCGTTCGAGATGACCAACTGGGCACACTTCAGCCCGGCGAGGTTGAACGCCTTCGAGGCCGAGGCCGCCGTGATGGTGTGTCCCGCCGCGACGGCGGAGACCGACGCGTAGGGGATGTGTCGGGCGCCGCTGTAGACGAGCGGTGCGTGGATCTCGTCCGCGAAGACGCGCCCGACCTTCGCCTCGACGACATCGGCGACGGCGGTCAGCTCGTCGTGGCTGAACACGGTGCCCAGGGGGTTGTGCGGGTTACAGAGCACCAGGAGCCCCGCGCCGTCGTCGAACGCGCGTCCGATGGCCTCCAGATCCATCGTCATGCGTCCGCCGCGTTCGACGGCGGGTACCTGAATCACCTCCCGACCGTGCATCTGGGGCACGAACAGGAACGGCATGTAGGCCGGAGTCGGCACGATCACCGCGGAGCCGGCGGGTGTGAAGCGGGTGATCGTCGCCTCGAAGGCGGCGATCACGTCCGGTACGGGGTGGATGCGACCGACGGGGATCCGCCAGCCGAACCGGTCCGCGTACCAATCGGAGGTGGCTTCGGCGAGTTCGGCGGTGAGCCAGGCGGGAAGGTACCCGGTCAGACCGCGGGAGACGGCCGTCGAGATCGCCTCCTGGATCGCCGGGGCGACACCGAAATCCATCTCGGCGACCCACGCCCCGGTCTTCCCGGGATAGGCGGTCCACTTCATGCTCCCCGCTTCCCGCAGGTCCGCTTCCGTGAGGTCGTCGTATCCGCCCACCGTCGTCTCATCCTCTCGCTCGTCGCCGGTCCGCACCCGCGGCGGCATCTCAACGGTCGCACAGATTGTCAACCCGGTGCGCGCCGAGCGGGGGCTTCGTACGGTGTCGACATGAGCGAACGAGAGCACTTGAGCGCCGAGGACCGGACGCGACTGGCGGCGGGGGAGAGTGACACGCTCGCCCCGGCGCCCGAGGGGTCGGAGGAGGCGCCACCGCCGCTGCCGTCTCCGGACACCCCCGCGCCGGACGATGGCGCCACCGTGCGCGACGATCACTGAGGGCGCACACTGACGGAGACGACGAGCCGGACACCCCGATCACGGGAGATCCGGCTCGTCGCATCCGCGTCGCTTCAGATCGTGGCTTGAGACCTCTTCGGAAGGACCCAGTCTCGCCGCGGGAAGTGGCACGTGTATCCGTTCGGGATGCGCAGCAGGTAGTCCTGGTGCTCCGGCTCGGCCTCCCAAAACGGCCCGACCTGATCGATCGTCGTCACGGCGGGACCCGGCCACAGGCCCGACGCATCGACATCCGCGATGGTGTCGCGGGCGACGCGCTCCTGCTCGGCATCGAGCGGGAAGATCGCGGATCGGTAGCTCGTGCCGATGTCGTTGCCCTGCCGGTTCCGTGTGGTCGGGTCGTGGATCTGGAAGAAGAACGCCAGGATGTCGCGGTACGTGGTCTTCGTCGGATCGAAGACGATCTCCACGGCCTCCGCGTGCCCGGGGTGGTGGCGGTATGTCGCGTGCGCATTGGTTCCGCCGGTGTATCCGACCCGGGTCTGGATGACTCCGGGCTGCGTGCGGATCAGATCCTGCATCCCCCAGAAGCACCCTCCGGCAAGGACGGCGGTCTCGAAACCCTCGACCTCGGTGATGGTTCCCTCGTCGTCGGTCATGCGGCACTCTCCTTCGTCGGGCGTGGTCTCGTGCGTGCTCCCGCCCCGGGCGGAGCCGCCGAGTTCCTGCAGTATCTCAGCCCCACCGGGGGTCGGGGCTCGCGCCGGGACACATGTCCCAGGGGACTGTCAGGCGCGCTCGTGCGGCGCGGCCTGGGGGTCGGCTGTGGGGACGCCCGATGTGCATCCAGATTCGACTTAGGTTAGCCTTACCGTCATGCCACATGTACGCCTTCCTCTCGCCCTTGCCGCTCTGACCGGCGTGACGCTCGTCGCGACCGCTTGCGCGTCCTCCGATCCGGCCGCCGACGCCGAGAACGCCTCGGCCACCGAGACCGTCACGGTCGAGAACGCCAAGCCCACGCTGGTCCTCGTCGAAGAAGACGGCGAGTCCTTCCTCAGCGAAGACCTCGAGGTCGACCGCGACGCCGTCGAGGTCCCGTATCAGCCCGACGCGGTCGTCACCTTCGATATCGCCACGCTCGACACCCTGCACGCCATCGGCGCCGGCGACGCGGTCGTCGGCATCCCCGACACCGCCCTGCCGGAGTACCTCGCGGAGTACGCGGACCTCCCGAAGGTCGGGTCGCTTTTCGAGCCCGACTTCGAGGCCGTCGCCGAGCTCGACCCCGACCTCATCGTCGTCGCCGCCCGCAGCACCGCGCAGTACGACGAGCTCTCCGAGATCGCCACGACGATCGACATGACGGGTGCATACGGCGGAACATTCGCCCCCGCGAGCGGTCTCGAGCGCGCCGAACAGCTGGGTGAGATCTTCGGTCTCGAAGACGCGGTCGCCGAGCAGGTCGCGGTGATCGAGGACCTCGAAGCTCAGATCCAGGGTGAGGTCGACGGCACCGCACTGGTGCTGTCGGTCTCCGGTGGGGAGTACGGTGCCTTCGGCGAAGGATCGCGATTCGGCTACTTCTTCGACGAGCTCGGCTTCTCCCCGGCGGTCGCCGCCGCGGAGCTCCCCGGTGCGGAAGGCTCCCCGCACGGCGACACCGTGACCAACGAATTCATCCTCTCGGCGAACCCGGACTGGATCGTCGTGTTCGACCGCGGCGCTGCGATCGGAGAATCCAGCAGCGCGGGCGAGACGCTCGACAACGAGTTGGTCGCGCAGACCACCGCCGGTGCGCAGGACCAGATCATCGAACTTCCCGCCAGCGAGATCTACGTCGTGATCAACGGTCTCACCGCGATCGAGAACGTGCTGACCACCATCGGCGACGAACTCGCCGCGTGACCGATGGCCTGACAACGCACGGCTCGGACCGGAGGGGCCCGCTCGCGCGGGTCTCTCCGGCCGTGCTGGTCGTCGGGGGGATGGCTCTGGTCGCCGTCCTCGCGACGATTTCGCTGTTCATCGGCGTCGCCGAACTGGACGCGTTCGTGCTGTTCGCCAGTCGCGTGCCGCGCACGGTGGCGCTGATCCTGGCGGGGGCGGCGTTCGCGGTGACCGGGCTGATCATGCAGCTGCTCGTGCGGAACCGCTTCGTCGAGCCCTCGACGACCGGAGCGACCGACGCGGGAAGCCTCGCCTTGCTCGGGGTGCTGATGACCACCCCCGGGATGCCGATCTGGGGCAAGGCCGTCGCCGCCTCGCTCGGCGCCCTGGTCGGCGTGCTGGGATTCCTCGCGCTGTCGCGTCGCATCCCGGCGCGCTCCAGCGTCCTCGTCCCGATCGTGGGCCTTCTCTACGGAGGACTTGTCGGGGCCATCACGACCTTCATCGCCTATCGCGCGGACATGCTGCAGGAGTTGTTGGCCTGGGACGTGGGCGACTTCTCCGGAATCCTCCGCGGACGTTACGAGATGCTCTATCTCGCGGCCGCGGCGGCGCTGATCGCGTGGGTCGCCGCCGACCGGTTCACCGTCGCCGGTCTCGGGCAGGACACCGCGAAGGGCCTCGGCCTCGACACCCGCGGCGTCTTCGCGCTCGGGGTGGTCATCATCGCCGTCGTGACGGGGACGATGATGGTCGTCACGGGAGCCATCCCCTTCCTCGGTCTCATCGTGCCGAACATCGTCAGCCGTCTGATCGGTGACAACATGCGCCGTGCGGTTCCGTTGGTCGCCCTGCTCGGCGCCGCTCTGGTGCTCCTGTGCGACATCATCGGACGTGTCGTCCGATTCCCGTTCGAGATTCCGATCTCGATCGTCATGGGGATGGTCGGCGGGGTCGTGTTCCTGTGGCTCCTGCTGAGCACCGCCCGCCCTGTCGACGGCGTCGCGCCGCGTCGACGTCGACGCCCTCAGGAGCAGTCGCTCCGCGCCGAGGGGACCCGATGACCGCCGCCGTTTCTTCCGCCCCGGCCCGCAGCGTCGCCCGCGCAGGGGCGTCGCACACGGTCCGCCTCGCTCTGATCGCCGGGCTCGCGGTCCTCGTGATCGCGGTCTATCTGTTCACCGACCTGCCCGGCAAGTGGGAGTACGCGCTCGGACTGCGCTGGCGCACGATCGCCGGGATGGTGGTGGCCGCCGCGGCGATCGGGACCTCGACGGTGTTGTTCCAGACCATCACCGCCAACCGCATCCTCACTCCCGGGATCATGGGTTTCGACGCCGTGTTTATGGCGATCCAGGTCGTCACGGCCTTCGTGATCGGCCCCGCTCTGCTGGTCGCGGCACCCGCGTTCGCCGGGTGGGGGGTCGAACTGGTCCTGATGGCGGGATCGATCACTCTGCTCTATTGGTGGCTGTTCGTCCGCAGAAGGTACGACCTGCACGTGATCGTGCTCGCGGGCCTGGTCATGGGCGTCATGTTCCGATCGGTGACGTCGTTCCTGCAGCGACTGCTCGATCCCGACACGTTCGCGATCGTGCAGAACCTGCTCTTCGCGAGCTTCACGACCGTGGACCGGGAGTTGCTCGTGCCCACCGCGGTGCTCGTCGCGGTCGCGACCGCCTCGCTCTGGCCGGTCCGCAGATCCCTCGACGTGCTCTCGTTGGGTGAATCCACCGCGATCTCGCTCGGCGTCGAGCATCGTCGCGTGACGATGCACGTCATCGTCGTCATCGCCGTCCTGGTCGCCGCTTCCACCGCGCTGGTGGGGCCGGTCACCTTCTTCGGACTGCTGGTGGCCAATCTCGCCTACGGGCTCGTCGGGCATCGGCATGCGCTCAGTGTCCCCGCCGCCGTCTCGGCGGGTGTGATCACCCTCGTGGGTGGACAGCTGATCCTCGATCGGTTGCTCGGATTCTCGACCGAGCTGCCGGTGGTCATCGAGTTCGTGGGCGGGCTGTTCTTCATCATCCTCGTCATCTCGGGAAGGGCCCGCTGACATGATCCAGACCGACTCCGTCGTCAAGCGGCACGGTGCCGTCGTCGCCGTCGACGCGGTGAGCCTTGAGATCAGGCGGGGTTTCACCGCGATCATCGGCCCCAACGGCGCGGGCAAGTCGACGCTCCTGGCTGCCATCGGACGCCTCGTCGGGACGGACGGCGGAACCGTCTCGGTCGACGGGTCGGATGTGGCGACCACGCGTTCCCGAGACCTCGCCAAGCGCCTGGCGATCCTCCGTCAGGACAACCATCTGGCGATCCGTCTGAGCGTGGAGGACCTCGTCGGGTACGGCAGGTTCCCCCACGGGGGTTCGGGGCGCCGTGCGGAGGATCGCGAGCATGTCGAGCGCGCCCTCGACCTGCTGGACCTCCAGCCGGTGCGTCGGCGCTTCCTCGACGAGCTGTCGGGTGGGCAGCGCCAGCGGGCGTTCGTCGCCATGTCGCTCGCACAGGACACCGATCATCTGTTGCTCGACGAGCCCCTGAACAACCTCGATCCGCGACACGCGGTCAGTCTCATGAAGTTGCTGCGGCGGTTGGTCGCCGAACGTGACATGACGATCGTGGTCGTGATGCACGACATCAACGTGGCCGCGCAGTTCGCCGACGACGTCGTGGCCATGCGGGACGGTCGTGTCGTGCACCACGGGCCGGTCGGCGAGGTCGTCACGGCCGAGAATCTCGAGGCGCTCTACGACACGCCCGCCGACGTCGTCGAGGTCGACGACCGTCGGGTCGTCCTCTGGCGTTAGGTGCTGCGCCGCTGACAACTCGCTGGGAAACGCGACTCGGGCGGTCACTCGGGCATACGGTAGCGATATATCGTCAACTATCGCTCACCGATCGGCGAGCGTGGAGGGGAGCAATCGTGACCACGTCATTCTCATCCGGACCGTTCGGCTCGGGCCGAGGTTTCGGCGCCGCAGGGGGCGGCCTCTTCGATGCGATGGACCAGCTCCGAGAGGCCTTCGAACAGCGCTTCCCCACGCGCATGGCCCGAGGCGACGTGCGTTCTGCGGTTCTGTCGCTGCTTCGGGAGAAGCCCATGCACGGGTACCAGATCATCGCCGAGATCGGCGAGCGCAGTGGGGGCATGTGGAAGCCGAGCCCCGGATCGGTGTACCCCACCCTGCAGATGCTCGCCGACGAGGGGCTGATCGTCGCCGAGGAGTCCGGTGGGAGGAAGACCTACTCGCTCACCGAGGCCGGTCACGCCGAAGCCGAGTCGGGCGCGGAGGGGTCGGCGCCGTGGGAGATGCCCGGGATGAAGGACGCCGCCCGCGCCGCCACGCTGCCCAAGGCCGGCGTGAAGTTGGCCCAGGCCGCCGCACAGGTGGCGCAACACGGCACCGCCGAGCAGGTCGCCGAGGCCGAGGACGTGCTCGACGACGCGCGTCGTAAGCTCTACTCGATCCTCGCCCAGGACTGATCGGATGCCGGCCCGACGTCGGCATCGGGCGTCGCACTCAGGAGGCTCGATGACCGACGGGGGCAGCACCCGCGCCCGCTACCGGCGCATTCTGCGCTTCGCCGCGCGCTACATGCTCCAAGCGTGGTGGTTCGAGCTGTTCCTGCCGCGTATCGGCCTCGGATCGTTCGCGGCGCGCGGTCGAGCCCGCCGGCTGCAGCGTCTCGCGCGCAACTTCCACACCCTCGCCGTGGCCCTGGGCGGCCTGATGATCAAGGTCGGTCAGTTCATGTCGTCGCGGCTCGATGTGCTGCCACCGGTGATCACGAAGGAACTCGAAGGCCTGCAGGACGAGGTCCCGCCCGTGGACTTCGAGGCGATCCGCGCCCTCGCGGAGTCGGAGCTGCAGGCGCCCCTGTCGACGGTGTTCGAGGAGGTCGAACCGATACCGCTGGCCGCGGCCTCCCTCGGTCAGGCGCATCGTGCGCGCCTGGTGGCCGCAGAAGCGACGCACGCCGGCTTCACCGATGTCGTCGTCAAAGTCCAGCGACCCGGGATCGATCAGATCGTCGACGTCGACCTCGCCGCGCTCCGCCGGGTCGCGGCGTGGCTCAGCCGCGTGCGTGTGGTGCGTGAACACGTCGACCTTCCCGCGCTCCTCGACGAGTTCGCGGTGACCAGTCTGGAGGAGATCGACTACCTCCACGAGGCGGCCAACGCCGAGCGGTTCCGAGAGGACTTCGCCGACGACACACGGGTGGCGACCCCGCTGGTCGCCTGGGAGCGCTCGACGCGGCGTGTTCTCACCCTCGAGGATGTCACCGCGATCAAGATCAACGACCGCGACGCCCTGCGTGAGGCGGGGATCGATCCGGGCGAGGTCGCCCACGAGTTCGCCGCGGTGATGTTCGAGCAGCTGTTCACGAACGGATACTTCCACGCCGATCCACACCCGGGGAACGTCTTCGTCACTCCGACACCGGACGGTCCCAGGCCGTGGACACTGACCTTCATCGACTTCGGGATGATGGGGGAGGTGCCCGATCGGCTCCGCCGGGGCCTGCAGCAGGTGATCATCGCCGTGGCCTCGCGCAACGGTCGGCACCTGGTCGAGAGCATCCGTGACGTCGGCGTGCTTCTCCCTTCGGCAGACACCGTCGAGCTCGAGCGGGCGATGACGACCCTGTTCGCCCGGTTCGGCGGCATGGGGTTCGCCGAGTTGCAGGAGGTCGATCCGCGGGAGTTCCGCGACTTCGCGATGGAGTTCCGTGATCTGGTGCGGCGTATGCCGTTCCAGCTTCCGGAGAACTTCCTGCTCGTCATCCGTGCCGTATCACTCACGTCGGGTGTGTGCAGCGCGCTCGACCCGGCGTTCAACATCTGGGAGGCCGTCGAGCCGTACGCGCAACGACTCATCCGCGACGAGCGCGGGAACCTCGCGCAGGCGTTCGCATCGGAGGCCGCCTCGCTCGCGGGACTGGTGGCGAGGATGCCGCGCCGGTTCGACGACGTGCTGACCCGGCTGGAGGACGGGAGGTTGGCGGTGGACTCCCCGCGCCTGGACGCACGGGTGCGCGGTCTGGAGACCCTCGCGCGACGCGTCGTCTCGGCGGTGCTGTTCGCGGGCCTTCTCATCGCGGGGGCGGTCCTGCGTCCCGACGACCCGGTCGCGGGGACGGCGCTCATGTTCGCGTCGGTCCCGGCGTTGCTGCATGCGCTCCTTGCCGGGGTCCTCGCACGCCGCCTCCCGTAGGGGCGTTCGCGTCGGTCGAGGCGTTGCCGATAGCGTGGACCATGTGCGACCGAGAGGGGCGACCCGGTGACCATCACGTCCTTTCCGATCATCGGCATCGCGCTCGCGGTGGTCTCCGCGTTGTTCCTGACCCTCGGCAACTTCCTGCAGTCGCGGGGCGTCGCGCGCACGACGGCGGACAGCCCGGGGATCGGTCCGGCCCGGTTCTGGCGCCTCGCGCGCGATCCGGTGTGGCTGGGCGGCAGTGCGCTGTTCGGCCTCGCGATCCTGGTGCAATTGGCGGCGCTCGCGTTCGCCCCCCTGATCGTCGTGCAGCCGGTGGGCGTGATCGCCCTGGTGTTCGCCTCCCTGCTGACCGCCTTGGTCACGAAGACCGTGCCCCGTGTGCGGGAGATCGTCTCGATCGCGGTGTGTGTGATCAGCCTGGGCGTGTTCGTGTCGGTCGCCGCCGCGGTCAGCGAGCAGACGACCATCACGGACGAACAGCTGATCGCCGTGCTCATCGTCCTGCTCGTCGTCCTCGCCGCGACTTTCGCCGGCCTGGCGGGCTTCCGCAGACGGCGCACACCGCCGGTCGCGTACGTGCTGCTGGGCGGTCTGTACTCCGGATTCGTGGCCACGCTCGGCAAGACGGTGATCCTGCGCATCCAGACCGCGATCCACCATGGCGACATCACGCTCGACGAGACCAACCTGCTCACGATCGCCTGCGCGGCGGGGATCGCGGTCGCCGGTGCCTTGTCGATCTGGTTCGTGCAGGCGGCGCACACCGTCAACGGTCCTCAGGTGGTCGTCGCCGGGCTCACCGTCGTCGACCCATTCGTCGCCGTCGTCCTCGGCATCACGGTGCTGCAGGAGGCCGCGTCCGCACCGCTGTGGAGCTTCCCGATCTTCGCCGTGGCCGGTGCCGCCGCGATGGCCGGTGTCTGGTCGCTCGCGAAGGAGCAGACCGACCACACCCCTGCGGCGGCGATCTCCTCCCCGCCGCCGCCCTCGCGTTGACGGGGTGACTACGCTCGAAAGCACCGCCGCGTCCGCACCGTCAGGAGAGAACCACCCCGTGCCCACCGCAACCGACGCCCTCGACCACGCCGCAGACCTCGCCGAGTTCATCGCCGCCGCACCCTCGAGCTTCCACGCGGCCGAGGAGGTCGCGCGTCGGCTGGAGGATGCGGGGTTCATCCGGTTGCGGGAGGGGGAGTCGTGGCCCTCCGCCCCGGGAGGACGATTCGTCGTGGTGCGTGACGGCGCCGCGATCGCCTGGGCCGTCCCCGGTACGGCGACGGCTGCCACCGGCGTCAGGATCTTCGGGGCGCACACCGACTCCCCGGGGTTCAAGCTCAAGCCCCGGCCCACGACCGGACGCCTCGGCTGGCTGCAGGCGGGCGTGGAGGTGTACGGCGGGCCCATGTTGAACTCGTGGCTCGACCGTGAATTGCGCCTGGCCGGGCGTCTCGTGCTCGATGACGGACGTGACGTGCTCGCGGCGACCGGCCCGCTCCTGCGGCTGCCCCAGCTCGCGATCCACCTCGACCGCGAGGTCAACGACCGGCTCGCCCTCGACAAGCAGTCCCAGACCCAGCCGGTGTGGGGGCTCGGCGGCGCAGAGTCCGCGGATCTGCTCGCGGAGCTGGCGGCGGGCGCCGACGTCGATCCGGGGCGCATCCGCGGATACGACATCGTGACCGCGGACGCGGCTCGTGGAGAGGTCTTCGGCCGCGACGACGTCTTCTTCGCCGCCGGACGGCTCGATGACCTCGCTTCTGTTCACGCGGGGGTGATGGCCCTCGTCGCCGCGGCGGGCACCGCCACCGACCACATCCCCCTGCTCGCCGTGTTCGACCACGAAGAGGTGGGCTCGGCGACCCGCTCGGGGGCGGCCGGCCCGTTCCTCTCCGATGTCCTGGAACGGCTCTGGCTCGGCCTGGGCGCGGATCGTGAGCAGCAGCTCCGGTCGTTGACGGATTCGTGGTGCGTCTCGAGTGACGTCGGCCATTCCGTGCATCCCAACTACGCGGACAAGCACGATCCGGTCGTCCAGCCGGTGCTCGGTTCGGGCCCGATCCTCAAGATCAACGCCAACCAGCGGTATGCCACCGACGCGGTCGGTGCGGCGGCGTGGAACGGGTGGTGCGCCGATGCCGGCGTCCACGCGCAGGAGTTCGTCTCGAACAACGCGGTGCCCTGCGGGTCGACGATCGGACCGATCACGGCGACGCGGCTCGGGATCCGCACGGTCGACGTGGGTATCCCGATCCTGTCCATGCACTCGGCGCGCGAGCTCGCCGGCGTCAGCGACCTATGGGACCTGCGACGCGTCGCCGAGACCTACTTGGGCGGCTGAACATGCACCCCGTCTCCGGCGGTGTGCGCCGTGCGTGTGGAGGACGTCGATGATCCGCTGATGCAGAAGATCTGCGACCTCGACGAGATGGCCAAGGGAAAGGCGATGGAGAAGGTACTCCGTACGCCGTGATCGGGAGGACGACATGACCGAACGCACCACATGGGTGCTCGTCGACGGCGAGAACATCGACGCCACCCTGGGATCGTCGATCCTCGGGCGACGACCCCAGCCCGACGAGCGACCGCGGTGGGACCGTCTTCTGAGCTTCGTCTCCACCCGATGGGGTCAGCCCGCGCGGGGGCTGTTCTTCCTCAACGCCTCCGCCCATCTGCCGATGTCGTTCGTCCAGGCGCTGCTCGCATTGGGGTACCAACCGGTGTCCCTGTCGGGCTCGTCCGACGAGAAGGTCGTCGACATCGCGATCCAGCGCACGCTGCGCGCGCTGGCGGACCACGACGGCGATGTGGTGCTCGTCAGCCACGACCGCGACTTCGTGGACGATCTCGGCCACCTCGCCGATGGAAGCCGCCGCCTCGGGGTGCTGGCGTTCCACGAGTTCCGCAGCAGCGAGTACACCAACCTCCCCGGTCTCGAGCTGTTCGATCTGGAGTACGACGCCGAGGCGTTCGACGCGCCGCTGCCGCGGGTCCGCGTGATCCCGATCGAGGAGTTCGATCCCGAGGTGTTCCTGCAGGGCTGACCGTCCGAGACCGGCGTAGCCTGGGGGGATGTCCGTCCCCGTCTCCGCCCGCAGCGCCCGCGCCGAGCTGGCCGCGGTCGCCGCCGGACGCGGGAGCGACCTGGACCGCTCCGCCCTCCGGTCGTTGCCGCGGGCGCCGGGGTCGCGGCGGGCCGCGGTGCTCATGCTGTTCGGCGTTCTCGACGATCTGCCGAGCGACCACGACGCACACGACGCGGCGGTATCGGCCGACCTCGACGTGCTCCTGCTGGCGCGCGCCACGACGCTCAGCTCGCACGCCGGACAAATCGCGTTCCCCGGAGGGCGGGTCGACCCCGGTGACACCGGACCTGTCGACGCCGCGCTGCGGGAGGCCCGTGAGGAGACCGGCCTCGACCCGGCCGGGGTCGACGTGCTCGGTGTGCTCGAAGAGGTGCCGCTGGCCTACTCGCGACACCTGGTCCGACCGGTGCTCGGCTGGTGGCGGAATCCCTCCCCGGTGCGCGTGGTGGACGAACGTGAGTCCTCGGATGTCTTCCGGGTGCCGGTCGCGGACCTCCTCGATGCCGAGCGTCGCGGCACGGTCTCGATGCGGCGGGAGGGACAGTCATGGCGCGGCCCGGCCTTCGTCGTTCCGCACGCGGACGGTGAGCATCTCGTGTGGGGCTTCACCGCGATGCTGCTGGACCGCCTGTTCGACCGGCTCGGCTGGACGGAGCCGTGGGATCAGGACCGCGAGTTCCCTTTGACTCTTCCGGGCTGAGACGCGGAAGGCCCCGCCCACCCGAAGGGGGACGGGGCCGAGTCGCTCCGGAGTCGGAGGGGGTCAGTACCAGCCGACCGCCTGGGAGTGGTCCCACGCACCGCACGGCGAGCCGTAGCGGCCCCCGATGTACCCCAGGCCCCACGAGATCTGAGTGGCCGCGTTGGTCTGCCAGTCGGCGCCGGCCGAGGCCATCTTGCTTCCGGGGAGCGCCTGCGGGATGCCGAAGGCGCCGCTGGAAGCGTTGTAGGCCTGGTAGTTCCAGCCGGACTCCTTGTTCCAGAGCGCGACCAGGCAGCTGAACTGGTCGTCACCCCAGCCGTATCCGCTGAGCATGCCACGCGCGATCGACTGCGCTTCGCCGGCGCTGGTGCCGCCGGACGCGTAGCCGGGGTTCGCCACACCGGTGGACGCTTCGGTCGACGTGGACTGTTCTGCGGCCGCGGCGGCCTCCGCCTCGGCGGCGGCTGCGGCGGCGGCTGCGGCTTCGGCTTCTTGGCGGGCCTTCTCCGCAGCCTCTTCTTCGGCCTTCTTCTGCTCGGCCGCCTCGAGGCTTCCGCGCATGCCGGCGACGTCCTCCGACACGGCGGCGACCAGCGCCGCGACGTCGTCGGTCAGGTCGGCCACGGCGGGGGAGGGCAGCAGGTGGGCACCGTCGAGGTCGTCGATCGCCTCCTCGAGGGCGGTCGTGTCGACCTCGGTCGCCGCGTCGCCGAGATCGAGGCCGGATTCGGCCACGTCGTCCTCGACGTCTTCCACCGATTCGAGCGCGTCGTCGGCGGCGGCGAGAGCCTGTTCGGCGTCGTCGGTGATGTCGTCGAGATCGAAGCTCGTCGCAGATCCGGTCGGCGCGGGCGTGGCGGTCGTGTTCGACGCGAGTGCGTACGCGGTCAGCGCCGGTGTCGAAGAGGCCGAGGCCTGCGAGACGGCGGTGGTGCCGGTGACCGCGCCCACGGCGAGGACGCCGATCGCAAGGCTTGCCGCCGCGATCGCGGGACGACGTCGGTTGCGTCGCGCGGCCTCGCGTCGGACGCGTCGGCTGGAGACGGGGGAGGTAGTCGTGTTCGTGTGCATCAAAACCAGGTTCCGTATCGGGTATCCGCGCCGTGAGAACGGCGTTCCGCGTCGGCAGAAGCAGACACGAATCACCGAGTCTGCCAGATCGGACCTGAATGTGACCCGAACGTTACCTCGTGGGCATGGCGTGTCCGGTCGAGGTGTGCGTCTGATGCGAGCGACCTCGGTCACTCCCGTGCGTCGACGCCCGCGCGTAGCTCCGGCGGCTCATTCCGTGGGGAAGGCGGAGTAGCTCAACGTCACGACGTCGCCGTCCTCGAATCCCCAGCCGACGTTCACGCTCCACTCGGGCGTCTGCAACAGCACCGTTTTGAGATCGCCGACCTCGCCGGAACTGATGGACTCGAACCCCTGCCCCTCGAGTGTGGCGACGAGGCTCTCCGCGGTCGCGGGGTCGGTGATCTGGTAGTAGAGGGAGAAGGCGCCATCCACCTCATAGGCGGCGAGAAGGTCGCCGTCGGGGAGGGGGAGCGCCGGCCACCCCTCGGGGACATCGACGCCGCCTCCGGTGTCGATGTCGATGTCGGTGCCGGTCTGCTCCTCGATGAGGCGTTCGACGGCATCCTCGGCACCCCCGCCGACGAGCTGTTCGGTCGGGTTGGCGAAGCATCCGGTGAGGACGAGGACGCCGCCGGCGGTGAGCGCGGCGAGTGAGGTGAGACGGCTGGACGTGCGCATGGGGCCCCCTGGTGTCGGTGAGCCTCGGGCGGCTCACACACCTAGAGCGTTCAGGGTTCGCTCAGATACGTCAAGAAGTTCCGGCGTCGAACCGCTCGCGTGATCGTTGGATCTCCGGGTAATTCGCCGTCGCCCACGACGCCAGACCGATGGCCACATCCACGAGGGTCGCGCCGAGGTCGGTGAGAGCGTACTCGACGCGGGGAGGGACCTCGGCATGGGCCGTCCGAACGACGAGGCCGTCGCGTTCGAGCTGTCGGAGTGTGAGTGTCAGCATCCGCTGTGAGACACCCGGGATCCGCCGCCGCAGTTCGGTGAAGCGGACCTGCTGGCCGCGGAGGGTCCCGATCACCAGCAACGACCACTTGTCGCCCACCCGGTTGAGGACTTCTCTGATCGCGAGGGCGTCCGCGTCACCGCCGCCGCACATCTCGAGGCCCGCCGTGACTTGCGGGGGGAGGGCGGGGGATGTGACGTCGATCGCCATGGTGTTCTCCGTTTGCGCCGTCGGGTGGTCACATGGGTGTGCCTTTTGCGGACGGCCCCTCGAGTGTTCATACTCGTGATGCCGGTTACTGATCGTAACCGGCATCGCTGTGTGAAAGGACCCTCATGATCGTCGCCTATTGGATCGTCGCCGGACTCCTCGCCGCCGCCATGCTCATGGCCGGTGCCATGAAGACGGTCCGCCACAAGGATCAGCTCCGGGAGTCGGGCATGGAGTGGACCGACGGCTTCAGTGCCGTGACCATCCGCCTCATCGGCATCGCCGAAGTCCTCGGCGCCGTCGGCCTCATCCTGCCCCCGCTGACCGGAATCGCACCCGTGCTCGCGCCCGTCGCGGCGATCGCACTCGCGGTGCTCATGGCCGGTGCCACTGTTCTCCACATCCGTCGCAACGAGAAGGCGACGGCGTCACTGGTGTTGATGGTGCTGTCGATCGCCGCAGCTGTACTGGGCTTCCTCGCGGTCATCTGACCGGTCCCGGTGGCCCGACGGGTGTCCGGTCTCGCGTGCGCCCTCACGGGGCCGGTGGTGATGCCGCGCGCAGGTCGGCGAGGACGGCGACCCACCGGCGGAGGAAGGCGGGTTCGTCGAGACGCTTGCGTCGCATCCACCCGGTCACCTCGTCATTACACTTGCTCGCGTTGCAGGAGCGGCACGCCGGCACCACGTTCTCGAGGGTGTACCGCCCACCGCGCGAGATCGGCATGACGCAGTCCTTCTGCACCGGCACGCCTTCGGCGCCGCAGTAGGCGCACATCCCCCAGGCCGCGACGATCGCCCTCCATTGTGCGTCGGTGAGATCGCTCCCCGAGGCCGCCACCCGTTTCGCGCGCCGTTTGGCGTATCGCGCGGCGCGCGGGCGGGACGGGCTCATGCCGAGGAGCCTATGCGCCCCCGCCCGGGAGGAGGACGAGCTTGCCGACGTGTCGGCGCGATCCGAGCTCCTCCTGCGCGCGGTGCACCTCCGTCAGGGGGAACGTCTGGGCGATGAGGGGGCGCACCGCCCCGTTCCGTGCGAGATCGATGAGCGCGCGGAAGTGGGGGCGGGTGTGCATCGTCGACCCGACGATCGACAGGTTCCTCAGGTAGAGGGTCCGCACGTCGATGTCGATGTCGTGTCCGCCCAAGGCTCCGGCGACGACCCAGCGGCCCCCCGACCGGAGGTGCGGGACCCCCGCGCGCACGTTCGTGCCCGCGACGACATCCAGTACGGCGGCGACCCCGTCCGGGGCGATGCGGCCGACCTGCGCCCACGCGTCTCCGGCGCGATCCACGATGTGGGTGGCGCCGGCGTCGCGAACGCCGTCGGCCTTCCCGGCGCTGCAGATCGCGATGACCTCGGCCCCGCGGGCGACGCCGAGCTGGACGAGCGCGATCCTGACCCCTCCCGAGGCGCCGGTGACCACGATCGTGTCGCCCGAAGCGATGCCGGCGCGCTCGATCATGCCCATCGCGGTGCCGTACGCGATCGGGAGTGCCGCCAGCTGCGCGTCATCCAAGGGGGAGCTGTCCACCCGGTGCACGGCGGCGACCACGACGTACTCGGCGTACGCACCGTCGTACTCGCTGCCGAGGATGCGCGCAGGGAGTGCGTGATCGCCCGGCCCGTCGTACGTAGCCGGGTCGACGACGACACGTGCGCCGATCAGGGAATCGTGCACGGCCTCACCGACCGCGTCGACGACCCCGGCGGCGTCGCCGCCCTGGACGCGGGGGAAGTCGATCGGGCCGATCCATCCCGCGGGGCTCGGATGGTCGCCGCGGATCCCATACGCACCTTCGCGGGTCCACAGGTCGGTGTTGTTCAAAGCGGCTGCGGTGACGCGTACCCGGACGTGGCCCGCCGCCGGCTCGGGGACGGGCACTCGGTCGACGGTGAGGACCTCGGGCCCCCCGTGGGCGTGGATGCGGGCGGCGGTCATCCGTGGGGTGTCCGGGGCATCGCGCCCGGGTACACTGATCTGTGAAGTCATCCCTCTCACGATAGGTTCACTGGACGGTGAAGGCAACCGCACTCGACCCCGACACGCTCACTCCCGCAGCCCGCCGCATCCTCGACGCCGCCGCGGAGCTGTTCTATGCGCGAGGCATCACCGCGGTGGGAGTGGATGCGGTGGCCTCGGCGTCCGGGGTCACCAAGCGCACCCTCTACGACCGGTTCGGCTCGAAGGACGTGTTGGTGGCGACCTACCTCCTCGAGCGGGACCGGAGGTGGCGGCGGCTGCTGCTCGGGCGCCTCGACGAGGTCGCGGCGCCCGACGAGCGTCTGCTCATCCCGTTCCACGTGCTCGCGGAGTGGAACCGGGGCAACCCTCGCGGGTGCGCATTCATCAACGCCCTCGCAGAGATCCCCGACGAGGCGCACCCCGGTTTCCCGGTGGCCGCAGCGGAGAAGCAGTGGCTACGCGAGCTGTTCACCACGCTGGCCGGCGACGCCGCGATCGCCCGACCGGAGGAGATCGGGCTGCAGCTGATGTGCCTTCACGAAGGTGCGCTGGCCTCGTCGCGGGTCGCCGGGGTCGGGATGGTGGATGCGGCCGCGGCTGCGGCGCGGACGATCGTCGCGGCCGCCGACCGGCGCTGATCTCTCGCGCCGCGTGATCAGCCCGATGATCGATGCGGTGTCCATGACGGCGTATCACGGAAGGCGGTCGCGGCCTCTCTCCCGGTGGAGTGACCGCGCGCGTCGACCGGTCGCCGGATCGAGAGGATCGCATCATGGCCACGGATTCCGAACGCGCAGCCCGAGTCCTGCGGACTCGGCTCGGGGAGCGGGTGTCGCTTCCCGGAGACCCCGGCTACCTCGCCGGAGCGGGGGCGTGGAACCTCGCGTTCCCCCAGCGGCCGTTCGCGGTGATGGGAGCCACCGGGGAGGGTGACATCGTGGACGCGGTGCTCGCGGCGCGCGATGCGGGGCTCCGCGTGGCGCCGCAGTCCACCGGGCATGCGGCCGGAGCCCTCGCGGACTCCGACCTCTCCGACGTCGTGATGCTGTCGCTCGAGCGGATGCGGGAGGTGTCAGTCGATCCCGGCACCCGTGTCGCGACCGTCGCCGGCGGCTCGACGTGGGGCGAGGTCGTCACGGCGGCGGCGACGCACGGACTCGCCGCGCTCCATGGCAGTGCGGCGGACGTGTCGGTGGTGGGCCTCGCCTTGAGCGGCGGGTTGTCCTTCTACGCCCGGGAGTCAGGGCTGACGGTCAACTCCGTGCGCTCGGTACGTGTCGTGTGCGCCGACGGCGAGGTCCGTACGGCGTCGGATCAGGAGAACCCCGATCTGTTCTGGGCGTTACGCGGCGGTGCCGGCGGCTTCGGGGTCGTCGTCTCCCTCGAGCTCGAGCTGATCGCCGTCGCGGAGGTGTACGCGGGGATGCTGCTCTGGCCGGTCGAGCGCGCCGACGCCGTCGCGGAGGCCTGGGCGGCCGTCACCGGTCGCGCCCCCGAGTCGGCGACGACCAGCCTGCGCATCATGCATTTCCCCCCGATCCCGGATCTCCCGCCGTTCCTGTCGGGGCGTTCGCTCGTGGTCGTCGACGGTGTGATCCACGACGATCCGCGGATCGCCGAAGCGTTGATCGCGCCGTTGCGAAGGTTGGACCCGGAGATCGACACCTTCGCGCTGTCGCCGGTCGCGGACGTCCTCGACATGCACCTGGATCCGCCCGAGCCCACGCCCGTCGTCACTGCACACCGGATGCTCCGCGCCTTCCCCGAAGACGCGGTCGCGCGCTTCGTCCGGACGGGTGTGGCGGATTCGCTGTTCATCCTCGAGGTGCGGCACGTCGGAGGCCGGGCGGCGCGCCCGACGCCCGGGGGAGGTGCGGTCTCGGCCCTCTCCGGCGAGTACCTGGTCCTCGCCATCGCCGTCGCGCCCGATCCCACGATCCGCAGCGATGTTGAGACGGTCGTGCACGGCGCCGTCGATGGGTTCCATCCGTGGGTCGAGGATGCCCTCGCCCTCACCTTCGTCGACGGGGGAGCCGATCCGGCCGCGGGGTTCGGCGGTTCGCTCGCGGCCCTCCGGGAGGCGAAGAGGCGTTGGGACGCCGACGGGATCCTTCTTGCGGCCCACCCCGTCTGACGGTCACCCGCGCACGATGGAGACGGCCGCCTGCATCAGGTGGATGTGCAACCGGAAGCTGTGGACCATCTCCGCGGTCGAGTGTGCGTTGAGGACGATTGTCACGCCCGGCTCGGGCGCGCAGAACAGGTGCGTTCCGGTGACGCCCAGGTGCCCGACGGGGCGGGGGAGTCGCCGCAGCAGCGGGAAGAACTCCGCGTAGCGCACCTGCATGAGGCCCGCACCGTAGTGGATGCCGCGGCGGAATCGATGGCGGACCTCTCGCATCGCCTCCCTGCCCGCCTCACCCAACAGCTCACCGGCGTGCCATGCCTCCGAGAAACGCGCGAGGTCATCCAGTGTCGAAACGACGCCCCCGCCACCCCAATCGCAGCTGAGTGCGCCGGTGTCGGCCAGGTCGACACCGTCGACGACGATCGGTGCGATGTCCATCTCGCGGCGGGGGGTGCCGGTCGCCGCCGCGCCGCCGGGGACCGTGTGGAAAGCCAGCGCGGACGATGTCATGCCCGTCGGTGCGAAGATTCCTCCGTGCAGTTGGGCGGCCAAGCTCTCGCCGCCCGCCTCCTCGATCACGCGCGCCAGGACGACGTAGCCGGTGTCGGAGTAGAGGAATCCTGCTCCGGGCCCGTCCGAGGGTGACTGGTGATCGCGCGTGAAGTCCAGGAGCTCCGCCGGGCTCCACCGGCGCGTCGGGTCGTCGGCGAGGATGCGCGGGAAGGGCCTGCCGGTGTCGTTGCCGCCTTCGAAGTAGTCGGCGACGCCGCTGGTGTGGGCGGCGAGCATGCGCGGGGTGACCTCGGCCGCCGCGTCTCGGCCGCCGCGGGCGAACAGTCCGCTCGTCTCCGCGGCCGGCAGAAGACCGGTCAATGGCGCGTCCATATCGAGCAGTCCTCGTTCGGCGAGGCGGAACGCGAGGGTCGCGGTCATCATCTTCGCGACGCTCGCGGCATGGAACGGGCGTGTCCGGTCGCCGTGGGTGAACTCGATCCCCGGCCCGCGCACGAGGATCTGCACAGCGGGCAGCTCGCGGCGGCGGCGGTCGCTACGCGCGGCGACTTTCGCCATCGTGGCGAGCGCGCGATCGGACCGTGTCGCGCGCGGGGGACGGTGGCTGGACATGGCACCCTTTCGATATACCTAAGGGTAATATAGAGGGAGTCGCACGGGAGGTCCACATGCAATTCCTGATCCTCGGGATGCTCATGCTCGCGCCGATGTCGCTGTACGACGTGCACAAGCAGTTCACGGCGGGCGCGTCGCTGTTCTACAGCGCGAGCTTCGGAAGCATCCAGCGCGCTCTCGCGCGCCTTTCGGCAGACGGGCTGGTGTCGGTGCGGGAGGAACCGGTGTCGGCCCGTGGTCGCAAAGTGCATGCGGCGACGCCGTCCGGTGTCGCCGCATGGCGCGAGTGGATGCGGACGCCTGGGGAGGGGGCCAATCCGGAACGCGTCATGCTCGCGAAGGTGTACCTGCTCGGGCTCATGCCCGCGGGGTCGCAGCGGGACGAGGTCCTGGATATGCTGCGGGCGAGCGCGGCGGCCGCACGGGCCGAGTTGGAGGCCGTGGAACGCGCCCTCGATGCGCAACCGGTGCCGGAAGGGTATCGGGAGATCTTCGCCTACCAGCGTGCGACTCTCGACTACGGCCTGCGTGCGCACCGCCTCGCGTGCGAGTGGCTCGACGAGCTCACCTGACGGCACGTACGGGAAGCTCACCGCGGGCTGGAATCACGCCGTCACGCTCTGTTAGCATTGACTGTCACTCCTGTGGCCTCATCCGCACGCCCTGTTGCGTGCATTCGATCCGAGGCCGACGTTGCGTGACATCGCATGACCACAATCCGTTTCGCTCCGCCGGCGGCATCATGCATGCCCGCGGACGGAGCCCGAGCACACAACCCTTTAGGACAACCCACTACATGACTACCGCAACGACCGCCCCGGCCACCAAGCAGGTCGCCATCAATGACATCGGATCTGCTGAGGACTTCATGGCCGCG
>NZTV01000068.1 GCA_002703245.1 Microbacterium sp. | reverse complement strand
GAACGCGAATATTCGGTGGTGCTCAACGAGGAGATCGCGACCACGGACGAATGGTGCTCACCCGCAATACCGGTGGCGCTCAGAGACGCTAATACTCACGTCAGGACCCTGACCGGACTGCAGCCCACATCGCGCAGCTCGAAGGCGATGGACTTGACCTCGCGCGACGGGAGGCGGTGCAACTACGAGAGCAAGCGCAACGCCATCACTGGACCTTCGAGACTGTATCCTTCGACATCCAAGACGTCGCGCCCGAAGGCACGCCGGGGTGGGACGGCATGCCATTTGATCTCTGGCGGGCACACGCCGAACACCGATGGCGCAGCGCCCTCGACCGCGGGAGGGGCGCCGACTTCGATTGGCTGGCGCCATGGCTAGTCAGGGAGATCGATGGCGCCGAGTGGCTATCCATGTGGCTCCGTGAGATCACTCCAGAGCAGGTGCCTAGGGCATGGTTCAGGTGGGCGTTTCAGCATCTACAAGCGACCCGCGCGACCAACTCGGGAACTCCCGTCGACAACCAGATCGCGACATACCTCAGGGAGTGTGACCTCTTCGTGACCGCGGACAAGGCATTCGCGGCATGCGTCGAGCGGATACGTCCGCACGCGCCTGCGGCGCTCGGTCGAGGTCTACGCATCCGCGCAAATTCCGACGCCGTCGACGACTTTATGGCCGCCATCGAGGGACTCGCAAGCTGATTCGAGAGCCACAGACCAGAACGCGAGCGTAACGCAGGGTTGACCGCTACCCCTCCGCTCCCGTGCATTGCCCGTATGAGGATGCCATGCGGGCAAGCTTCGCGCGTGAGCAGCGGAGTGCTGCCGGGTGGTCACGATTTCCACGCAGGTCGCCGTGGTCAATCTTGCGATCGACGTCGTCGATCCGGACACGCTCCGGATCACGCTCGCTCGAGGCAGCCGGGTTTGCCCACACTTTGCCCACACTTTCGCGAAAACGACCCCCGATCGACGTGATCGAGGAGCACCGACGAGGCCTCAACTTCCGCGGAATTACGCGGATTTCGCGGGTACTCGTCGTTCGACGTTAACGCCAAGGTTCAGTTCGACTCCCGCCGTCGCGTCTACACCCCGGGTAAGACACGCTGAGGCATCCGTCCGCATCCCCCGCCCAGCCCGGCCATACGCCACACTGGACGGATGCCGATCCAGCACACTGTCGTCTTCCGCCTCGCGCACGCGCCGGGTTCGTCGGAGGAGGCGGCGTTCCTCGCGGACGCGCGCGCAACGCTCTCGGAGATCAGCGGCGTGGAGGAGTTTCGTGTCCACCGACAGGTGAGCGCGAAGAGCGACCTCCGACACCCGTTGTCGATGGTGTTCGCCGACGCGGAGGCGTACGCGACCTACAACGACCATCCGGCGCACGTGGCGTTCGTGGCGCAACGCTGGATGCCCGAGGTGGCCGAGTTCCAGGAGTACGACTTCGTCGAGGCGTAGGCCGGGTTCAACCGGGCCGGCTCACTCCCATTCGATGGTCCCCGGGGGCTTGGATGTCACATCCAGCACCACACGGTTGATGTCGCGCACCTCGTTGGTGATGCGGTTGGAGATCTTCGACAGCACGTCGTACGGCAGGCGCGTCCAGTCGGCTGTCATCGCGTCTTCGCTGGAGACGGGACGCAGCACGATCGGGTGCCCGTAGGTGCGACCATCGCCCTGGACCCCGACCGACCGCACGTCGGCGAGCAGCACCACCGGGCACTGCCAGATGTCGCCGTCGACACCGGCCTTGGTCAGCTCCTCGCGGGCGATGGCGTCGGCGTCACGCAGAATCTCCAGACGGTCGGCGGTGACCTCACCCACGATCCGGATGCCGAGACCCGGCCCCGGGAACGGCTGTCGGGAGACGATGACCTCGGGAAGCCCCAACTCGCGGCCGATCGCGCGCACCTCGTCCTTGAACAGCGTGCGCAGCGGTTCGACGAGCTCGAACTGCAGATCTTCGGGGAGGCCGCCCACGTTGTGGTGGCTCTTGATGTTCGCGGTGCCCGACCCGCCACCGGACTCGACGACGTCCGGGTACAGGGTGCCCTGGACGAGGAAACGGATGGGCTCCCCCTCCGCCTCGGCCTCCGCGATCAAATCGGCCTGCGCCTTCTCGAACGACCGGATGAACTCGCGCCCGATGATCTTGCGCTTCTGCTCTGGGTCGCTCACGCCCTCGAGGGCGGAGAGGAACTGCTCGCGCGCGTCGACGGTGACCAGGCGGACGCCCGTGGAGGCGACGTAGTCCTGCTCCACCTGCTCGCGCTCCCCCTTGCGGAGAAGACCGTGGTCGACGAACACGGCGACGAGCTGGTCGCCGACGGCCTCGTGGACCAGCGCCGTGGAGACGGCTGAATCGACGCCGCCCGACAGCGCGGACAGGACGCGACCGGAGCCCACCTGCGCGCGGATCTTCTCGAGCTGCTCCGCGATGACGTTGCCGCTGTTCCAGTCGGCGGGAAGACCGGCGGCCTTGTGCAGGAAGTTCTCCAGCACGGCCTGGCCGTGGTCGGAGTGCTTGACCTCCGGGTGCCACTGCACGCCGTACAGGCGCCGTTCGTCACTGCCGAACGCGGCCACCGGCGTCGCCTCGGTCGAGGCGAGCACCTCGAAGCCCTCGGGGGCGCGGGAGACCTGGTCGCCGTGGCTCATCCACACGTTCTGGGTCGCGGGCTGACCGCCCAACAACACTCCGCCGTCACCGGCGAGCGCCGCATCCGTCGCCCCGTACTCGCGCAGACCGGTGTTGGCGACCTCGCCGCCCAGCGCCCGGGCCATCACCTGGAAGCCGTAGCAGATACCGAGGGTCGGCACCCCGAGCTCGAACACGCCCGGGTCGAGGGAGGGCGCACCGTCCTCGTAGACCGACGAGGGTCCCCCCGACAAGATGATGCCGAGCGGGTTCCGGGCGGCGATCTCCGCCGCGGTCGCGGTGTGCGGCACGATCTCGCTGTACACGCCGGCCTCCCGCACGCGGCGGGCGATCAACTGGGCATACTGGGCGCCGAAGTCGACGACGAGGACCGGGCGGAACTCGGTGTCACCCTCGAGTGCGGGACTCGCCTCGGAGCCGTCGAACGTCTCGGTCCGGTCGATGTGGTCGGGGGAATCTGTCACCGGTGGTTCTCCGTCGGGATCTCGTGGGTCAGCGTCGAATGGGCGGCGTGGGTGTGGAGTTCTTCGTCCTCCCGGCGGCGCAGGTACTCCTTCACCTCGCGGGCGACGCGGGCCTCCATGAAGAAGGACAGCAGCGGGACGATACCGCCGAGGGCGAGGGTGAGGAAACGTCCGAACGGCCACCGCATCAGGCTCCAGATGCGGAAGCACGCGAACAGGTAGACCACGTAGAACCAACCGTGCGCCACGAGGATGAACAGCGAGATGTTCAGGCCGTCGCCGGTGGAGATCATCTCGCACTCGTTGGTCATCGGGGCGAACAGGGACCACCACTGGCAGTCCGCGCCCGGGATGACGGTCGCGAACCACAGCGCCCCGCCGGATCCTCCGGCGAACAGCTCCACGTGCAACGGCGTGTACTTGAGGAGCATCTCGGCGACCAGCAGCAGCAGGCCCACACCGGTGATGATCGACGCCACCTGGTAGAACGTCAGGGCGCCGCGGATCGCCGGGAACGAGGAGAGTTTGGGGGCGCGCGGCATGGGTCGATTCTAGTCGTCGCGCCTGAACGCCCGATCCGCACTACGCAGCTGTGGCGTCCTCGATGTCCTCGACCTCCTTCTCCCACGCGTCGCGCGAGAGGCGGTACCACATGTAGAACGCGAAGCCTGCGAATACGGCCCATTCGGCGGCGTAGAAGATGTTCAGCCAGTTGACACCCGATCCCAGGTCCGGAGGACGCGTGGTGATGTCGTCGAGGGGGCCGGATGCGGTCTCCGCCACCAGGTACGGACGATAGACCTCGAGGTCTTCGATGTCGCTCCACCGGCTCAACAGGGCCGCGGGCGACATGCGGGTCTGCGTGAACGGGTCGACGCTCGGCGACGGCGGGACCGGGCCTTCGTCGGAGATGAGGCGCCCGGTGACGGCGAGGGCCGCGGCATCGGCATCCCGGGCGGCCGCGTCGGCCGAGAGCTGCTCGAGGGCCGCGAAGGCCTCCTCCTCGGTGGCCGCCCACCCGACGGCGACCGCGATCGAGGTCGGGTCCTCCGCGGTGGCGAGCCGGAACTGTCCGGTCACCCAGTAGCCTTCGACGCCGTCGTTGTAGCGCGAGGACACCACGACGAAGTCGTCGGCCACGAACCCCCCGGTGACGGTCACGCGCTGACCCACGAGCGGTTCCGGCAGGTACTCCCCCGGTTTCACGACCTCGTCGATGGGCTGCACCTGCTCGGTGGCACCCTCCGGGAGGGGCTGCATGTCGACCGCGCGCGACAACTGCCATTGGCCGAGCCACGCGAACACCCCCGCGACGACCAGGCACAGGGCGAGCACGCCGAGCCATCGCGGGCGCAGCATCACTTCACGCAGCGTCGGCGGGAAGACCTCCGGTGGCACCGGGTCGGGCTCGGGCGTGGTCATCCGGCGTGGTAGGGCGCGACGACGACTTCGCAGCGCTGGAATTCCTTGAGGTCGGAGTAGCCGGTGGTGGCCATCGACTTCTTCAGCGCGCCGATGAGGTTCACCGTGCCATCGGCGACCGGCGCCGGCCCGTACAGCACCGACTCGAGCGTGGCGAGCTGGTTGACGGCCACGCGGCGCCCGCGCGGGAGCTTCGGGTGGTGGGCCTCCGGGCCCCAGTGGTAACCGAGACCCGGCGCATCGGTCGCGCGGGCGAGGGCGACACCGAGCATGACGGCGTCCGCGCCCATCGCGAGCGCCTTGACGATGTCCCCCGACGTGCCCACACCACCGTCGGCGATCACGTGCACGTACCGTCCGCCCGACTCGTCGAGGTAGTCGCGGCGGGCGCCGGCGACATCGGCGACGGCGGTCGCCATCGGAGCGTGGATGCCCAGGGTCGCGCGTGTCGACGAGCTGGCACCGCCTCCGAAGCCGACGAGCACGCCGGCCGCGCCGGTGCGCATGAGGTGGAGCGCCGCGGTGTAGGTGGCGGCGCCGCCGACGATGACCGGGACATCCAGGTCGTAGATGAACTTCTTGAGGTTCAGCGGCGCCGCGACCGAGGAGACGTGCTCGGCCGACACGGTGGTGCCGCGGATGACGAACAGGTCGACACCGGCGGCGACGACCGTTTCGTAGAGCTCCTGCGTGCGCTGCGGGGTGAGCGAGCCGGCGACGGTGACGCCTGCGGCGCGGATCTCGGCGAGTCGGTCACGCACGAGCTCCGGTTTGATCGGTTCGGCGTACAGCTCCTGCATGCGGCGTGTGGCCTGCTCGTCCGGCAGCGACGCGATCTCGGCCAGCAGCGGCTCGGGGTCGTCGTAGCGGGTCCACAGTCCCTCGAGGTCGAGCACGCCCAGGCCACCCAACTGGCCGAGCATGATCGCCGTCTTGGGGCTGACCACGGAGTCCATCGGAGCACCGAGGACGGGGATGTCGAAGTGGAACGCGTCGATCGTCCACGCGGTCGAGACGTCTTCCGGGTTGCGCGTGCGGCGTGAGGGGACCACGGCGAGGTCGTCGAACGTGTACGCGCGGCGGGCGCGCTTGGCGCGGCCGATCTCGATCTCCATGCTCACCGGGCCAGCCTACCCGGACCACCCGACACCCGCCGCGCCCCCGCCCGCATCCCCGCACGCCGATGTCGGAAGATCGCGCCGATGTCGGAAGATTCAGGCTCGATCCTCCGACTTCCGCACGACTCTCCGACATCGCGACGTCATGAGCGCGGGCCAGGCCGCGGGCCTACCGCTTGTAGTTGGGCGCCTCGACGAGGATCTGCACGTCGTGCGGATGCGACTCCTTCAGCCCGGCCGAGGTAATCCGCACGAACCGGCCCTTGGCGCGCAGCTCGTCGACGGTGCGCGCGCCGACGTAGAACATCGACTGCCGCAGCCCCCCGACCAGCTGATAGGCGACGGCCGAGACGGGGCCTCGATAGGCGACCTGACCTTCGATCCCCTCGGGGATCAGCTTGTCGTCGTTGGGCACGTCGGCCTGGAAGTACCGGTCCTTGGAGTAGGAGGTCTTCTTTCCCCGCGTCTGCAGGGCGCCCAGGGATCCCATGCCGCGATACAGCTTGAACTGCTTGCCGCCCTGGAACACGACCTCACCCGGCGACTCGTCGGTCCCGGCCAGGAGCGAACCGACCATCACGCTCTCCGCGCCGGCGACGAGCGCTTTGGCGATGTCGCCGGAGTACTGCAGCCCGCCGTCGGCGATCACCGGGACACCCGCCTCACGGGCGGCCATCGATGCCTCGTAAATCGCGGTCACCTGCGGAACGCCGACGCCCGCGACGATGCGTGTGGTGCAGATGGACCCCGGGCCCACACCGACCTTGACGGCGTCGACGCCCGCGTCGATGAGCGCCTGAGCACCCTCGCGCGTTGCGACGTTGCCGCCGATGACGTCGATGTGGTCGAACGAGGGGTCGCTCTTGATGCGGCGGACCATGTCGATCACCCCGGCGGATTGTCCGTTCGCGGTGTCGACGACCACGACGTCGACGCCCGCGTCGCGCAGCGCCTCGGCGCGCTCCCACGCGTCACCGAAGAAGCCGATGGCGGCACCGACCCGGAGGCGACCGTGCTCGTCCTTGGTGGCCAGCGGGTACTTCTCGCTCTTGTCGAAATCCTTGATCGTGATCAGACCCGCGAGCCGGCCGTCGTCGTCGATGAGGGGCAGCTTCTCGACACGGTGCTCGGCGAACAACGCGATGACCTCGTTCGCACCGATGCCCACCTTCCCGGTGACCAGGCCGTCCTTGGTCATGACGTCCTTGACGACGGTGGTCTGGCGCTCGAAGCCCGACACGAACCGCATGTCACGGTTGGTGACGATGCCCACCAGGCGGTCGTCGGCGTCGACGACCGGCAGCCCGGAGATGCGGTACTGCGCGCACAGGCCGTCGACCTCTTCGATGGTCGCGTCGGGGGTCGTGGTGATCGGGTCGGTGATCATGCCCGATTCGCTGCGCTTGACGCGGTCGACCATCGCGGCCTGGTCGGCGATGGAGAGATTGCGGTGGATGATGCCGATGCCACCCTCACGCGCGATGGCGATCGCCAGACGGGTCTCGGTGACGGTGTCCATGGCCGCGGAGATCAGCGGCGTCGCGACGGTGATCCGCCGGGTCACGCGGCTGGAGGTGTCGGCTTCGCTGGGGATGACGTCGGTGTGTCCCGGCAGAAGCAGGACATCGTCGTAGGTCAGTCCGACGAAGCCGAAGGGGTCGTGGTGCTCCATGGGTCCTCCTGCGCCGTCAGGGTGGGGCGCGTGCAGATCGGGGATGTCGACGGCCGAGGCGAAAAGCCGGCGTGTTGATTCTAAGGCGCGCGGGCCGTGAAACATTCCCCGTCCTTTAAGAGGTCGGGAGGGCGGATGGCAAGGGGTTGCGGGAGCGCTCTCCCGGATCGAGACCGAAATGAGATTCAGGCCACGAAGGTGTTGTTGGCCTGAAACAACGGCGACACATTACGCTCGTAGCGTCGATCATCACAGCCGATGCGACCTGAAGCTTCGGTGCGCTGATGTGCCGAACTGGGAGGTTCAGTGAGTCCTTCGACCACGATCGAGACGCCCCGATCACGCCTGCGTGCGCTCTCGGTCGTCCTCGGCCTGATGCTGGCGCTCCTGGGTGTTCTCGCGGCGGCGACGCCGGCGAGCGCGGCCGAAGGCGATCCGTATCGCATCAGCGGAAACGTCCAACTCGACGGGCAGCCCCTGCCGGGAGTCGTCCTCATCGTCGACGGCCCCGGGGGCGCGCAGGAGGTCGAGACCGACGAGAACGGCCAGTGGAGCGTGCAGGTCCCCGAGCGCGGTGACGACAACGAGTACACCGTGACGCTCGACGAGAACACGCTCCCGGAGGGGGTCGCGGTCGTCGACCCCGAAGACGACACCCCGAACGTGCTGGAGGTCGTCATCGGCCCCGGCGGCTTCGTCGCGGTGAACTTCTTCATCGGCGAGGGCGAGCGCAACGTCACGAGCTTCTTCGACCAGCTCGTCCAGCGTGTCGTGCAAGGCATCAGCTTCGGCTTGATGCTCGCCTTGGCCGCCGTCGGCCTCACGCTCGTGTACGGCACGACCGGCATCTCGAACTTCGCCCACGGCGAGATGGTCACCTTCGGGGCCATCGTGGCGTTCGTGCTGGTCGGGCCCGCGAGCCTCGCCCTCCCGTGGTGGCTCGGCTACCCGCTGGCGGTGGTCCTCAGTGCCGGGCTCGGGCTCGTGATGGACATGGCCCTGTGGCGTCCCCTCCGCCGACGCCGGGTCGGTGTGGTCCAGCTGATGATCGTCAGCATCGGCCTGTCCCTGGCCCTGCGTTACACCTTCCAGTTCTTCATCGGCGGGGGCACGGCGCAGTTGCCGGGGGCATCCGCACCGAAGATCGAGTTGTTCGGCGCCGTGCAGATGAGCGCCATCGATCTGGCGTCGATCTGCATCTCCATCGCCGTGATCGTGATCTTCGCGCTGTGGCTGACCCGATCCCGCATCGGCAAGGCGACACGGGCCATCTCCGACAACCCGTCGCTGGCGGCCGCGTCGGGGATCGACGTCGATCACGTCGTCCGCGTCGTCTGGGTGATGGCCGCGGCTCTGGCCGGCCTTGCCGGCATCCTCTACGCCTACTACCGACCGGGCATCCGGTGGGACATGGGTGCGCAGCTGCTGTTGCTGATGTTCGCCGCGGTCGTCCTCGGCGGTCTCGGCACCGCATACGGCGCCCTCATCGGCGCCCTGATCGTCGGCATCGTCGTCGAGGCGTCGAGTCTGTGGATCCCCGCGGACCTGAAGTTCGCCAGCGGATTGTTCATCCTCATCGTGATCCTGCTGTTCCGACCACAGGGGATCCTCGGTCGACGCGAGAGAATAGGTTAGGCGCGGACAATGGACTGGCTTCAGATCCTCTCCAACTCGGCAAGCTCGATCCTGAGCCCGGCCACCATCGGCTACGCGCTGGCGGCCCTCGGCTTGGCGATGCACTTCGGCTACGGCGGCCTGATCAACATGGGCATCGCCGGTTTCATGGCCATCGGCGCGTACGGATACGCCATTTCGGTGCTCACCTTCGGGCTCCCCTGGTGGCTCGCGGCGATCCTGGGCCTCGTGGCCGCGGCGGTCTTCGCGCTCATCCTCGGCATCCCGACGCTGCGGCTGCGGGGCGACTACCTCGCCATCGTGACGATCGCCGCCGCCGAGGTGGTGCGCCTGCTGTTCCTCACGACGGCGTTCGACGACGTCACGGGCTCGGCCGACGGCCTCAGCGGTTACCACGCCAGCTTCCGCGCGTCGAACCCGATCCCCGATGGGGAGTACGGCTTCGGCCCCTGGATCTACAACGAGACCCAGTGGTGGGTGCGCATCATGGGCCTGTTGACCCTCGCGTTCGCGGTCCTGGTCGTGTGGATGCTCACGCACAGCCCGTGGGGACGCGCCCTGAAGGGCATCCGCGAAGACGAGGACGCCGTGCGGTCGCTCGGAAAGAACGTCTTCGCCTACAAGATGCAGACCCTCGTGCTCGGCGGGGTCATCGCCGCCGCCGGTGGAATCGTCTACGCCCTCCCGGCGGCGATCAGTCCCGGGGTCTACGTCACCTCGTTGACGTTCTTCGTGTGGACCGCGCTCCTGCTCGGTGGCGCCGCCACCGTGTTCGGTCCGCTCCTCGGGTCGCTCATCTTCTGGGTGCTGCAGACCTTCCTCTCCAACGTCCTT
>NZTV01000067.1 GCA_002703245.1 Microbacterium sp. | reverse complement strand
GTGAGACGAAACGTCCGGTCGCGCATCTCCCCGCTGACCTCCCGGGTCAGAACGGCGCGACGACCTCATCGGCTGGGTCCTGAGCCGGTGGCGGGTCGGGCATGAACACCACCCGCGGTGGTGGATCATCGACGTATTCCAACCCGGAGGGCGCGGTGAACCGCAACCTTCCGCCGGGTTCTTGCACGACCGTCCACCCGGCCGCTTGTTTCATCGTGTGATGCCTCTTGCAGAACGCCCCGACATTGTCGACGTCGGTCTTCCCACCCAGAGCCCAGTCTTCCCGGTGATCCCAATCGCAATCCCGCGCTGGGCGTCGACAGCCGGGGAACCGGCACCGGATACATGTCCAACAGCACGTCAGTGCGGATCTGATCCAACGTCCGCTCATCGAACCAGACGCTGTCCGATGTTTCGCCACAGTCGGCGCCGCCAACGTCGGCCGCATCGCCACCAGCAGCCGCAGTCGGCTCACCGGGCTCACCGGAGGCATCACGCTGCTCGGCATCACGCTCAGCGGCTTCTCGGCGTGCGGCACGGTCGGCGGCCTTGATCGCCTTCCCCTGCCGGGTCAGCCGGTCATGCACCCCATGCACCTCCACCGACGGCCCAATCACCCCCAACATCGACATCCCGTCCCGGAGATCTTCCACCCACACCCGACGGTCCCGCACCGCCTCGTCATGGCGTTCCTGCATGGTCTTCGGGTTGTGCTTCTCCGCCACCTGCTCCGCAAACGACCGCACCCGACCCGCAGACGTCTTCTCCGCATAGGCAAGCACCTCAGCCTCATACGCCGCACGCGCCTCATCGTCGGGCAGATCCGCTCCGGCGTCGACGATCACCCGCACATGCGCGCGCGACACCTGCCCCTCGCGCCACGCCTCCCACGACGCCGCGAACTGCGTCACCGTGCGGTGCGCCTCGAACAACTGCGACTGCAACGTGCGATCACTCACCCGCGCGTCGACCGCGAGCTCCGCCGCCATCGACCGAAGCGGCATCTCCCGCTCCCGCATCGACGCATCACGCAACCGCGCCGTCTGCTCCTGCGCCAGCTCGTACGCGTCAGCATGCGTCCGCGCCAAGTCCGCCTCCGCAGCCGCAATCACCACCCGAAGCCGACGCGCCTCCGCGACCAGCGCACGCGTGCGGAAGGCATCCGCCTCACGCTGCTCATCGTCGCTCATAACGCCCCCCGGTTCGATCTCTTCGACACCTCGAGCCTAGGGAGGGCCACCGACATTCCGACCTCGAAAAGCGCCGATCCGGGCGAGAAACACCAAAACTATTCACGAGACCATGGGATGTCGCCGAGACCCTGCTTTTGCACGCGACGGCTGGCGACGACACCTCTCCAACACCTCTTAGACGACCCTGCGATGCCCAAGATGGGCGACGCTCTACCCCGAGCGGAACATCCGTCGATTCAGGACTTCACCGCACCACCCAGGGCACCGGCGGCGATGTAGCGCTGCGCCGCGATGAGCAGCACGATGGCCGGCAGCGACGAGATGACAGCGGTGGCCAGCACCGGCGCCCAGCTCTGCACGTTGCCCTCGAGGTATCCGTAGATCCCGAGTGTCACCGGCCGCACATCGTTCGAGGCGGTCAGAGTGAGCGCGAAGATGAAGTCGCTCCACGCGAAGAGGAAGCTGAACAGCCCCGCGGTGATGATCGAGTTGCGGCTGACCGGCACGGTGCTCCTGCACCAGCTCGTACGCCTCGGCATGGGTGCGCTCGAGCTCGGCTTCCGCGGCCGCGATCACCTCTCGAAGCCGGCGGGCCTCAACGACGATGTCGCCCGTGCGAAGGGCATTCGCCTCGCGCTGCTCGTCGCCTATCATGACGCCTCCGGTTCGATCTCTGATCTCCCTCGACACTACGACGGGCCACCGACATCGCACCCCCGAAAATCCCAGATCCGCGTGAGAAACCCGAAATAGTTCGCGAGACCATCCCGTCCCGCCGAAACCATGCCTTTTGCACCCGCCAGCACCCGTAGCGAGCGCGTCCAACGACCTCACCTCGCATCACAGACACCCCTCCTTCACCCGCCGCTCGAGATGCACGGTCACGGTGTCCCCGACGTCCTCGCCGAGCTTGCGACGCACGGCAGCGTTCGGGCGCACGTGTCTGGAAGGTGCTCAGCGGCAACGAGAGCACCGCGCTCCTCCTGGCCCCCGTTGGAAGTCAGGCGGGGATGAGGCGCTCGACCCGTGCGAGGTCAGCGTCGTGCTCATCGTGTTCGATCTCGATGTCATAGTCGTTCTGAATGTTGAGCCAGAAGCGCTCCGAGAGTCCGAACGCACGGGAAAGCCGTAGGGCGGTATCGGTGGTGATGCGACGCTTACCGCGGATGATCTCGCTCAGCCGTGTCTGAGGCAGGCCGGTCGCCTGGGCGAGGCGATACGCGGTGATCCCCAGCGGCTCGAGGAACTCGGTCTGGAGAATCTCGCCCGGGGTGATCGGGTCGTGTTCCTTCGTCATTGGTTGTTCCTCCTCAGTGGTAGTCGACGATCTGAACGTCGGTCGGACCGGCAGGTGTCCAGACGAAGCAGATGCGGTACTGGTCATTGATCCGGATCGAGTGCTGCCCGTCGCGGTCGCCGACCAGCTTCTCGAGTCGGTTACCCGGTGGGATTCGTAGGTCGTTGATCGTCTCGGCCGCGTTGAGAAGGCGAAGCTTCTTCTGCGCAGCGCGCTGGATCTCGGGCCCGAATCTCCGGACATGCTCACGCGCCCAGACCTTGCGCGTCGGCTCGTCCGCGAAAGACTGGATCACCTCGCCATACTAACGCAGCACAATAGTATCGACAAACATGATTATGAGGTCGGCCGCCGCGGCGACACCCGCCGGCCGCCGGGCCGCGCGGCGGACCGCTGAGAGAACGGCACGGGCACGACAGCGGCGGCCGGTCGGGCTCAAGCCCGCGTCCGGTCGCCGCTGTCGTTCGTCGCGGGTCAGACCATGGACCTGCGCCGCGCGCGGAGCGCCAGCACCCCACCCGCCGCGAGGAGCGCCAGAGCGAGAGCGATGAGCGTCAGGCTGATCGTGACGCCCGTCACCGGCAGCGCACCGGCGTCGTCACCGTCGGCCACCCCCTCACCGTCGCCGCTGTCGGGTTCCGTCGGGTTCACCGGCTCCACGGGATCCACAGGCTCGGTCGGGTCCGTCGGGTCCGTCGGGTCCGTCGGATCGGTCGGATCGGTCGGGTCCGTCGGGTCCGTCGGATCGGTCGGGCCCGGCTCGGCGAGCGTGAACGTGTTCGTGCCACTGCGTGTCACGTGGCCGGCCTGATCGGTCAGTTCCACGTACCACGCATGCTCGACCCCCGGCGCGAGCCCGGCGAGTTCGACGGATCCCGCGTCGACGGTGAGGCGCCGCAGGAGCCCCTCGGTCTCATCGGCGGCCGGCGCCGTGAGCGTCACCGAGCCGGTCTCATCGCCGGTGAGCGTCAGCGGCGATGAGACGGCCACCGGCTCACCGACACTCATCGACAGGCCGGTCGCGGCGAGGGTGCGTTCCTGCGCACCTCCCAGGTCGATTTCGAGCACGAAGTTCTCCGAGTCGTCACCGTGGAATCCCGGCACGACGTCCTCCGAGATCGGTGAGTGCCAGCGACCGTCTGAGATCCACGCGTCGAGCCACGGCGAGTACGTGTTGAAGTACATCAGACCGTTCTCCGCGTCGATGCTGATGTTCTTGAGGAACTCGTGTCCGCCCCACGGCCGCGTCTGATAGTCGGTCAGCACGCCGTAAGAGGTGTTGCCGCCGGCGGTCTCCCGCGCCGCGACGTAGCTGCCGGAGTTGTGACCGGCCAACACGAGGGCGACGTTCGGATACGGGTCGACCAGCATCGTGTTGATCCGCTTGTTCGTGTACGGGTCGGCGGCGTCCCGTGCGTACATGTAGTCGTGCGTGGCGAGGATGATCGTGTGGTCGGGGTGGTCCTCGATCACACTCCGCGCCCACGCGATGCCGGGGTCGTCGTCGGTGTTGGCCGACCAGTAGCTCAACGACAGGAACAGCAGCTGCGCCCCGTCGATGTCCGCCGTGTAATACGAGTTGTCGATGTCGTAGCTTTCCCCGTAGGTGAACGGCGTGCCCTCGAGCCCGGCCCGGAAGCGCTCCTCGGGGAAATACTTCTCGAGCATGATCCGCCCGTTGCGGTCTTCGGAGTAGTCGTGGTTGCCCCACGACACCAGCAGCGGAATACCGGCCTGCTCCAGCAGGGTCGCCGAGGGCTCGGCGGCCTGCCACTGGTACTCGTCGTCGAGGTGTTCGCGGTTGACCCAGTCACCGGCGTGGATCACCAGCTCGGTCTTGCGTTCCTCGGACTGGTCGACGATGTACTCGAACTGGTCGGTCATCATCCACGGCGTCGACTCGGTGTACAGCTGGGTGTCGGGCACGTGCCACATTCCCCAGTCGAAGTCGGCGGCCTCCGGGTACTGCTCGTACACGTGATCCTCGCCCCACGGTTCGGACACCAGGCCACGCCAGATGAGGATGCTGATCGTCTTCTCGGCGCTGACGACGTTCTCGGCCGCGGTCGCGTCGACGGAGAGTTGGACGGTCTCCCCGGTGGCACTCGCGGTGTCGTCTTTGAACGCCCAGCCCTCTGCGGCGTGGTCCCACACCCACGCCGACACCCGACGTTCGCCCGCCGTGCCGCTCCACGCGATGTGGAACCGATCCTGCGCGGCCTGTGCGTCGGTGAGCGCGATGTCGTAGACCTGGAACGGGTTCTCGTCGGCGGCCACCGTGGTGGGCAGGGCGGTGTCGGAGAGCTCCCCGGCATCGCGCGCGAGAGAGGTCGGCACCAGGTCGGCGCTCGACCCCGTGCGCACGGTGACGTTCTCGCTGGTCAGCTCGATGGCGTCGTCGACGAAGAACTGCGCCTGCACCTTCTCACGATCATCGGTCACCGGCGTCGCCTCGATGGTGACGGTGCCGCCGTTCGGTTCCGTGTGGTGTGCGGTGACCGGAGCTCCCGGGGCGACGGTGTCGGTGACCTCGAGTACGAGCTCGGCGGTCGCGGCCGCGCCCCCCTCGACCGGACTCGTGGTGAAGACCACCGACGGCGCACCCGCGGTGTTCACCGGCACGTCGATGGTGAATTCGCCGCCGTCGACACTCTCACGGAAGGTCTCCTCCCCGGCGACCTCGACCGACAGCTCGGATCGGTCGCTGACAGTTCCGGTGACTTCGACCAGGCCAGCCTCGATCGTCGTGCCGGTGGCGGGGCTGCCGATCACGAGCGCAGCGGTGGCGGCGTCCCGGGTCGTGCGGGGGCCGTAGGTGACGACGTCGCCGAAGTAGTTGCCGTAGCGGAACGCTTCGAACTCCGGCACGAACGGGAACCCGGCGATCTGTACCTCGTCGATCACGCCTCGGAACGGTGAGACGAGCGCGCCACTGTCGCTGTGGAAGTCGCCGATCGTGGTGGTGACACCGAAGTCCGAAAGCGTCGGCCGCTTCTCGGCTTTGATCTCACTCTGCTGGACGCCGTCGACGAAGACCGCGTAGGTCATGCCGTCGTAGTGCTGGGTGACCAAGTGCGGCTCACCGTCGGCGGGCACCGTGGCGCCGAACTCTGACGATCCCAGGCGCGCCGAGACACTGCCGTCATGGGTCTGCACGGCTTGCACGAACGCGGCGTTCTCTTCGCCCACGCGGCTCTTGGCGACGATTCCCCCCAGGCCGCTCATGGCGTCGAGGTCTTCCGGGGTGAAGGAGTACACACCGCTCACAGACAGGGTTGCGAATCCGCCGCCGACGTCGCCGGCGTACTCCAGACGCGAGCCGTCGAATCGACTCCCGCGCGTGCCTTCGTCGGCGACTTCGGCGACCAGATCGCCACCGACGAGCGTTCCGGTGGCGTTTCCGGTGGAGTCCTGTCGCTGCTGGCCGCCGGCGAGATCGTCGTCGAAGTGCTCGACGAGCGCGTAGCCGCCGCTCCACACATCGGTCGGGTCGTTGCCGGCTGCACCGCCGCCGAAGTACGCCCACACCGTCGGCGTGGTGAATTTCGGCACCTCGGGTAGCTTGACCCACACCGTCGAGGTGGCGCCGGGCTCCCAGTGTTCGATCTCGAACGACAACGGCGCAGCGGCCGCGTCGGTGAACGAGACCTCATCGGCGGCGACGTCCGGTGTGGCGTCGAGGGTGAGACGCACCGGAACGTCGGTGAAGTCGCGCTCGCTGGCGTTGCGCACCATGATCGGCTGCCGCTCGGTCGCATCGGGATCGGCCCACGCGACGGTGCTGCCGTCGGTGCTCACGAGTCCTTGAAGCTCTCGCAGTCGTGTCTCGGCAGCTTCGAGCCGATCCAGGTCGAGCGCGCCGCGTTGGGCGGAGGTGAGCGCGTCGACCGCGGCTCGGGCCTCATCGATCTGCTCGGCGTGCCCCACGGTCACCGCCGAGGGCTCGGGCAGCATCGACAGCTGTGCCGCGACCTTGTCGATCTGGCGGTCGATGCCGAAGCCTTCGGTGAGCACCGGGGCTCCGCCGCCGGTGATCTGGTAGGTCTCGACGGCCAGGCGGTCGTCGGTGACGTTCACCGCGACGAAGGTCTGCGCATCGGCTCCCTGGCGCGGCGTGTCGAGTCGGTCGAACAGGCTCAAGTAGGCCTCGAGGTCGAAGAGCTCGGACTCCGCCACCTCCGCATAGCGCTTGGCGCCGGCCTTGTTGGGCATCAGGTACAGGGTGCCGTCGGGTGACACGTTGTACTCGATACGCACCCCGTCGACCACCTCGGTGATCGTGGTCGTCTCGACCGGGCGCGCCAGGCGCGGGTCGTCGGGGGCAGATTCGAGGACCTTGGTGCGGGACAGGTAGTGGTCGTGGCCCTGCAGCACCAAGTCGATCTCGAGGTCGTCGATTACCGGAACCAGATCCTCGCGCATCGCGTGGATGTCGGCGTCGTTGACGTGGCTGCCGGCGGTGTACGGCCCCTTGTGGGTGACGAGGATGAGCCAGTCAGCGCCGGCCTCACGCGCGGCCGTCGCGTCGGATTCGAGCCAGGCCAGCTGCGCCTCGGAGAGCGACCGTTCGGCGTCTTCGTTGGAGTTCAGCACCATGAAGTGCGCGCCGTTGTACGTGTACGAGTAGTAGACACCGGTCTCGGTGTTCTGCTCGCGGGCCGGCTCGAGGGTGAAGTGGTCGGCGAACGAGTCCAGTGTGTCCTCGTGGTTGCCGGCGGCCGGCGCGAGGGTGGTGCGCAGCAGGCCATCCTGCGACGCATCGAGCAGGTCGATCCAGTCCTGCTCGATGTGACCGTCCTGTACGACGTCGCCGTTGTGCACGACGAACTCCGCCGCGGGCACGGCATCCAACGCCTTGCGCAGCGTCGCCGCCGACAGGTCGGCCTCTTCTTGCGCCTTGGCCTGCGTGTCGGTGAGGTCGATGAAGGTGAAGTCGTCCTCGCCGGTGGGTGTCTGGAAGGTTCCGGTCGGGCTGTACAGCCCGGTGGTGGAGTCGCCGAGGCGGTAGTAGTAGGTGTTGCCAGGCGTCAGCTCGGTGGCGATCGCCTGGTAGACGATCTCGCCCGAGACGGTCGCGGTGCGCTTGTCGGCGTCGACCTCGACGAGGGTGTTCGCCGGGAACGACGGGTCGGTGCTCAAGATCACCTGCGGCGCGTCGCTTTCTGTCTTCTGGTACCACGAGAATCCGCGCTGGGTCTTCGGGTCACCCGCGAAGGTCGTCGCGATGCGATTGGGCATCTCCTCGGGCAGCAAGTGCTTGACGTAGGCGCGGCTGTCGTCGGGGTCCCACCGCCAGCCGTCCATGAAGTCCCAGCTCAGGACGTCGTAGGTCGCCTTCTCGGCGAGCACCCCCGCGGCGGTGTCGTCACCGTGCTTGCCGGTCGTTCCGGGGCCGGTCACGGTCGCACCGCCGACCGTCATCTCGACCGACGCGCGGTTGTCTGACGCGCTCCAGCCCTCGGCCCGCGTGTCGCCGATCACACGACCGGCGTGGTGGGTACTCGGCGCGGTGACCGTGCCGTCGAGCACGACGTTGCGGTCGACGGCAGCGCCGGCGCCCGGGGTCGCGACGACCAGCGCGGCACCGTGCTCGAGATCGGTCGTGACATCACCGGCGACGAGGTTGGCGTACACGTCGGCGCCCTCCCCCGCGGTGCCCACCAACACGGCGGGCGATGCACCGGTGACGGTGGCCGCAACGTCGTTCGTGGTGATGCGGGCGTGCGAGGCGGTGGCGACAAGCCCCGCGGCGGTGACGGCCTGCGGCGCGTTGACGACCGCCCCGCTCATCGTCGTGCGCTCGACGACGGCCGGCCGTTCGGCCGTTCCGATCGCGTTGACGATGAACGCGGAGGCCGCCGCGTCGCTGTCGCCCGCTTCGACGGTGACCCCGTCGAAGGTGAGGCCGTTCACCGTTCCCGACAGGTCACGGATGAAACCGAGCGAGGGTGACGCGGCGCTGGGGCCGTAGGTGATACCGGAGATGGTGTGCCCGTGGCCGTCGAGGTGGCCGGAGAAGGCGTCGATGCCGACGAACGGGTCGCGGCCGGAGAAGTCGAGGTCACCGGTCAGCTCGACATAGACCTCTCCTCGCAGGGTCGGGTCTCCGACGTTCAGACCGTGCGCGAGGAACTCCAGGTCGTCCGCGCCGCGGATCTCGAACGGCGTGCGCTCGGTGCCACCGCCGAACAGGTAGGCGCGCTCGGGCACCGGATGCTGAAGCGTCTCGTCCCACCGCCACGACGTGTCGAAGTCCCATCCGAGGTCGGCGTATGTCGCCTGCGTCTGCAGGTCGGCCAGCGGCGTCGCCGTGCCGTTCCGGTTCAGCTCCCCCGGGGTGGGTGGCACCTGGCCGGCGACGAGGATGGTGTCGTTGGCGAGGTTGTTTTCCGTCACAAAGCCCGCGCTGCGAGTGATCGCGACCACACGGCCGGCCTCCACGCCGTCGCGGCCGCCACGGTAGGCCACCTCGCCGCCGATCAGCACGTTTTCGCTGATGGTGGTGGTGGCGCCGGCCGAACCGCCGCCTTGGTAGGACATGACCATGGCGCCTCGGGCGAGTCGCCCGCCGGATTCGATGTGCGCGTCGACGAGGTTGTTTCGCACCTCGACGCCGTAGCGGGCGTAGCCGACGATCGCCGCCGGGTATCGGGCGGAGTCGAACGATCCGGTGACCCAGTTGTTCGTGATCTGCACGTCGTCTTGCGCGTTCGCGACGATGCCGGCGATGTAGGCGTTGCCGGTGCGCAGCTTCGCCTCGAGCACGGCGTTGCCGTCGAGCACGACGCCGTTGCGGGCGTCGAGCGCGAGCCCGGCGAGGCGGACGTCGGTGGTTTCATGTACGGAGAGTCCGTCGAGGGTGAGGTTCTTCACGGTGGCCCCGTCGAGCATCCGGAACATTGCCACACCCGCGCCGGGCTCGTTCTCGGCCCAGGTGATGTTGAAGAGCTTGTGGCCGGCCCCGTCGAGCACACCTGAGAAGTGGTCGATTCCGGTGAAGGTGCCGCCGGCGAAGTCGATGTTGGCGGTGAGGCGGTAATGACCCGAGCCGTAGGTGTCGGCGTCGGTGTTGATGACTTCCTGCATGCGGAGCAGGTGTGCGGCGGTGGCGATCTGGTACGGGTTTTCGACGGTGCCGCCACCCTCGATCCCCTCGATCGGAACCTCGGGCTGCGGCTCGGGATCGGGCTCGCGTTCAGGAAGCGGCTGCGGCTCGATCCCGTCACCGTAGACGACGGGCACGGGGTGCTGCGCCGCGGCGTCCCAGCGCCAGTTCACCTGGAAGTCCCATCCGAGGTCGGCGTAGGTCCACGGGTCGGCGAGATCGTCGGCGGTCACGGCGGTGCCGTGCTTGTTGAGCTCGCCGGCGCCGGAAGGGGTGGTGCCGTTGAGCGTCACGGCGTCGCTGGCGAGATTGTTCTCGATGAGGAAACCCGCGGCGCGTGGCCAGGCGACGATGCGCCCCATCTCGTTCTCGGATCCTCCGCCGGTGAGGCTCACCGAGCCGGCGTAGACGACGTTTTCGGCGATGCGGGTGACGGGGTTCAGCTGCGCGTTGGCGTTTCCGGCGTAGCCGGCCACCATTCCGCCGCGCGACCCCGACCCGGTGGTGACGATCTCGGCATCGACGAGGTTATTGGTCAGCTCGACGCTCTTGCGTACGTAGCCGGCGATGCCGGCCGGGTAGCGCGCGCTGGTCACCTGGGCCTGCACAAGGTTGTTGGTCACGACGGTGTCGGTGTCGGCTTGCGCGGTGAGCCCGCCGGCGTAGTCATGCGCTGTCGACAGCTCGGCGTTCGTGACCGCGTTGCCCTCAAGGCGGGTGCCGTTGAAAGCATCGATCACGAGGCCCGCGACACGCTGCTTCTCGTCGGTCGAGGCGACGACGGTGTCGAGGTAGACGTTCTCGATGGTGGCGCCGTCGACGCGGCGGAACAGGGCTCGCTCACTGCTCGTGTCGCTTGTGCCGTAGACGATGTCGTGGATGGTGTGCCCGGCGCCGTCGAAGGTGCCGGTGAAGGTGTCGATGCCTGCGAAGGTACCGCCGGCGTAGTCGATGTCGGCGGCGAGTGTGTAGTGCCCGTCGGCGAAGCGGGCCGCGTCGCTGTTGATCGCCGTGGCGATCGCGTCGAGGTCGCTGGCGGTCATCGCCTGGAAGGGCGTGCCCTCGGACCCGTCGCCGAGCACGCCGTCGATGGGTCCCGACACGGCCGGTTCGAACGCGGCGGGGATGGGTCGCTCGAGCGTCGTATCCCAGCGCCACGCGTCATCGAACGCCCAGCCGAGGTCGGTGTAGGTCTGCTGCGTGTTCAGGACGGAGAGGCTGACGGCGGTGCCGTTCTTGTTCTTGTCTCCCGCTCCGTCGGGGACTGCTCCGCCGAGGGTCACGGTGTCGGCGACGAGGTTGTTCTCGACGACGAACTTGTCGGTGCGCGGCCGTGACACGACGCGCCCCATCTCCACGTCTTCACCCCCGGCATCGATCCGCACGGCGCCCGCGCGCACGACGTTGTCGGCGACACGCAAGGGGTCGTCTTGCCAGTTGTTGTTGTTGCCGGCGTAGGCGGCGACCATGCCGCCGAAGGCGCCAGGACCGGTGGTGGCGATGTCGACCTCGACGAGGTTCTTGGTGATCTCGCCTCCCCAGCGGGCGTAGGCGGCGATGCCTGCGGCGTAACGGGCGCTGGTGACGGCGGCGTCGACGCTGTTGCCGGTGAGGACCGCGGCCGATTCGATCTTGGCGACGAGACCGCCGGCGTAGTCGTGCGCGGTGACGAGGTCGGCGTCGACGATGACGTTGCCTTCGATCACGGTCTGTTCGAGGGCGTCGATGGCGAGACCCGCGACACGGGCGTCGGCGGTGGTGTGCCCGACGACGCCGTCCAAGCGCAGGTCGCGCACCTCGGCGCCCTTCAGCTCACGGAACAGGGCGCGCTCTTCGCTGGTCGCGCTCGGGCCGTAGACGATGCCGCCGATCGTGTGTCCGTCTCCATCGAAGACCCCGGTGAAGGTGTCGATGCCGACGAACGTCTGCCCGGCATAGTCGATGTCGCCCGTCAGCACGTAGGCGGCGTCGGCGTATGTCTCGGCATCGTCGTTGATGGCCGCGGCGACCGCGTCGAGGTCTTCCGCCGAATCGACCTGGAACGGCGCGATCGCTGAGCCGTCACCGGTGACCCCGTCGATCGCGGCGGCCGCTTGTGCGGGCACGACCGGGGCGAGGGTCAGAGCAACGCCCAGTGCGGCGGCGACGGCATGTCGAAGGGCGGGAGCAGGCATGAGACTCCTGAGGTCGGGGGGGCCGCTTGGGTCCGCCGGGGATGGCCGGCAAGCGATGGCCACGGGGGGCGGCCTCGGCTATGCGACCAGCCAGGGGTGTCCCGTTGCTGGCCCTCGGATGAACGGCGGGTGCGGTGTCGTTTACCGGGTGCTCATCAGAGCTCGATACGGCTCGGCAGCGCCCTCGGGCTGTTTCCGCTGCATCGCATGGGCTTGGTTCGGCGGCCGGCTTTCACAACACATGAAACGGACTCGCCGCGCCGACGCACGTCTTCGAGCCGCACGGCTGAGCGGGTGCTTGCCGGGCACGCGACACATCTCACGGACGCACGCGGGTCACGTCAGAACGGCGCGGTCTCGGCAGCCACTTCGGGCGGCGGCGGGTCGGGGATGAACATCACGCGCGGTGGCGGGTCGTCGTCGTATTCCAGCCCGGATGGTGCCGTGAAGTGCAACCTCCCACCCGGATGCTGCACCACGGTCCATCCCGCCGCGTGTTTCAGCGTGTGGTGTCGTTTGCAATAGCCCCCAAGGTTCTCGACGTCGGTCTTCCCGCCGAGGGCATAGTCCTCCCGGTGATCCCACTCACAATCCCGTGCGGGTCTCCGGCATCCGGGGAATCGGCACCGCACGTCCCTGGCCATCAAGTACCGTTTCTGCGCCGCCGTCGCGTGCCGCCGATCCACGGCCAGAACCGCCCCACCGATGGGGTCGAGGAAGACCCGGTCGAACCCGGGTGCGTTGCCGGCGAGGATCTTCGCCGTCTCCGGGTCGACCGCGCATTTCCCGTCGAGTTCGGCACCCCCTGTGGTGGTTCCCGCGAGGGTCGTCGCCGGAACGGTCACCTGCACGTGCGCGCGAATCGCGCCGAGCCCACCCTCGACCGTGCCGCTGGTGGTGTCCACGGAGGGGGTTGAGGTGAGCATCATGTCGAACAACAGGTCGGTGCGGATCTCATCCAGGCTCCGCCGGTCGAACCACAGGTCCGACACGGCGCACACGCTGCCGGAATCGTCCCCCGCCGGGTGCACGCCGAAGCTCGCACCCTCGCCGGCCGGCAGGCCGGCTCCGTCACCGTTTTCGCCCGGCAACCCCGGGCCCTCCCGTTGGGTGTCCCGTTCCGCGGCTTCGCGTCGCGCCGCCCGGTCGGCGTGCTTGATCGCCTTTCCCTGCCGGGTCAACCGGTCGTACACGCCGTGCACCTCGACGGAGGGCCCGATCGCGCCGAGCATCGACATCCCATCTCGCAGGTCTTCCACCCACACCCGCCGCTGCAGAACGGCCGCGTCGTGGCGTTCCTGCACGCTCTTCGGGTTCAGCTTCTCCGCGACCTGCTCCGCGTACGACCGCACCCGCGCCGGTGATGTCGTCTCCGCGTAGCCCAACACGTCTTCTTCGAACACCGCCCGTGCGTGCTCATCGTCTAACTCGGCGCCGGTGTCGACGATCTCCCGCACGTGCGCCCGCGACACCCTCCCGGCATGCCACGACTCCCACCTCGCCGGGAACTGCGTCACCGTCCGGTGCGCCTCGAACAGACGGGACTGCATCGTGCGATCGTTCACCCGCGCATCCACCGCGAACTCCGCCGCCATCGACCGCAACGGCATCTCCCGCTCCCGCGTCGACGCATCCCGCAACCGGCCCGTCTGCTCCTGGACAAGATCGAACGCCTCCGCATGGGTCCGCGCCAGATCCGCCTCCGCCGCCGCGATCGCCTCACGAAGACGACGAGCCTCAGCGACCAACACACGCGTGCGAGCCGCATCCGCCTCCCGCCGAACCCCGTCCACCATCACAGCCCCACCTCGACCTCCGACCACCTCAAGAATAGAACATATGTACGACACTAAGTGGGACACGATCACAATTCGTCCTGAGCAGGCCACGCTCTCGACGCGCAGGAAGTGCGCGCACCGCGTTCTCCCTGGAGAGTCGCTTCTCCTCTCTCGCCACCACCCATTGACGGCAGCATCGCCATTGCCGGGCGCGCGCCGCACACCGCGTCCCGCAAGCGTCCGCGACCCGCCGGCGACCGCGACCCCGCCCCTTCACAACGGCGTCCCCGCGCGTTATCGTGAGCATCTCGCGCTCCGCGCCGACCCACGCGTCACCGATGGACCTCTGAATCATGATGACGAAGCATCACTTCTACCCAGTCGCACACCCGAAGACCCGTCCCGCCGCGATCGGCGCTCTGGTCGGGTCGCTTCTTTGCCTCACGTCCATCGCCGTGTCCGTCACGACGATCACGACGATCGTGTCGGGCCATTCTCCTGATGAGGGGGTCATGGCCTCTTCCGTCGCCTTGACGGTGGCCGGGATCGCACTGGCCCTGGCCTGCTCCCTGACCATCGCGGCGAAGACGAAGCAGATCGAAAGCGAGCGGGCTCGGGGAACGGGAAGCCCCGTCCGATGAGACGCATGCAGACCTCCGCGAAGATCACCCTCGCGCTGTCGGTCGTGGTTGTTGTCGGACTCGCCGCTCTCGCCGTCCCGGCGGTCACGTCTGTTCATGACGAGTTGTCGTCGTGGACGTTGCCCGCACGGGACACCTCGGAAGACGACCGCGCCGAGCCGGTTGCAGAGCCGGTCGCCGAAAAGTCACCGACGCCGCGAAATCCGCTGCAGGCGATGGCTTGGGAGATCGGATGCGACGACTTCGCATCGGTCGGGGGTTACGCGGGCGCTCCGAAACCGCCGCCGCGCCCCGACATGGGAGCGACCGAGTACGCCGCCGGCACGGTGACCTTCGGCGAGGACGGCGGCGTCGAGACCTACACCGTCGCCGCGGGGGATGCTCCGGCAGCCCTCGGCGAACGGTTCTGCGTGGATTACGTCACCCTCCTGGTGGCCAACAACAGAACCCCTCCCGGCAAGACGATCCAGCCGGGCGACGTACTGCAGATCAACCCATAGCCGCACGCCCCAAAGCCGCGCCTACCCGGATGCGGAGGCGCGTAGTCGCGCGAGAACACTTCGTGTCGAAGCGTAGGCGTCCTTGAACACGTCGAAACGCTCCCGGTAGAACGCGGCGAGATCGGCGGCTGGGCGAATCGTCCGCGCAGGCTGCACGGTGGCTGCGGCCGCCGCTACCGTCGAGAAGACCCCGAGCCCGACTGCGGCCCGCAGGGCATCGCCTCGTGCCGCGCCGATCGTGTTGTCGGGTACGGACTGAGCGAGCCCGGTCACGTCGGATACGACCTGGAGCAGCAAGAGGTTCTTCGCGCCGCCGCCGACGGCAAGCAGGCGTCGCGGCTCATGCCCTTCCGCGGTCATTGCGTCAAGGTTGTCTCTGATGGTGAAAGCGATCGCCTCGATCAGCGCGCGGTAAACGTCGGCGCGCGTGGAGGAGAGCGAGAGGCCGAGCACCGCCCCGCGTGCCTCTGGGTCTGAGAGGGGCGTGCGTTCCCCCTCGAAATAGGGCAATGCCAGCAGACCGTTCGCGCCCGGCGCTGACTGTTCCCCCAAGGCCCACAGGGATTCGAAGGCTGTCCGCCCGCCTCGACGCTCCTCGGCCACCTCGGTCCCGCCGAATTCGTCTCGGAACCATTGCAAGAGGGTGCCGAGCGTGTTCGTACCCCCCGCAACCGAGAAGGTGCCGGCGTCGAGGAACGGGGCGGTCCAGAAAGTCGTCGAGTCGCGACGCTCGGCGCTGAGGAGAATGAAGAACCCCGTCGAGCCGTACATGATCATGAGGTCGCCGGGTTCGCCTGCGCCTGCGCCAGTCGCTTCGGCGGCGGCATCGACGGTGGGCGCAATGACCAGGCAGCCCTCCGGCAAGCCGGTCTCTTCGGCCGCCCACGTGGTGATGGCCCCGACGACATCTGCGCTAGCGACGAGTTCCGGCAGGAGGTCCCGGGGCACGGCGCCGTCTCGGCCACTCCACCTCGAACCATCCACGTCCAGGAGAGGCCGGTAGGAGCCGGCCTCGTACCGATCGACCACCGCGCGCCCCGTGAGGCGCAGGGTGAGGAATCCGCCGCAGCCGAGAAGACGGTGCGTCTGCGCCCAGACCTCGGGCTCGTTCTCCTCGAGCCACAGGATCTTGGGCCAAACGGCCTGGGAGTCGAACTTCCGGCCGTCACGGGGCGCGGAGCGATTGAGACGTTCAGCGATGGCGACGCCGCGGGTGTCGATGCCGTACAGGATGGCCCGGCGGAGCGGGCGTCCCTCGTCGTCGACGGGCAGCACACAGGGCCCGATACCACTGACCGAAAGTGCCGCGACGCGCGTCAGATCGACCTGTCGACCGAGGTCGGCGACGATGGCGAGGAAGCCTCCCCACCAGTCCTCTTCTGCGTCGTGCTCGTAGTGACCCGGCTTGGGGGTATGCACCTGGTGCGGGCGCGTCGCTTCGGCGACGATCAACCCCGCGGTGTCGGTGACCACGCCCTTCGCACTGGATGTACCGATGTCCACGCCGAGCAGCAGCCTGCCGTCAGGAGCCACGATGCTCTCCCGCCGGGGGAAGCATGCCGTCGCGCAGAACCGGCACTCCGTCGACGCTTACCGTTCCACCCTGACGGGTGTCTTTGATGATGTCCCAGTGCACCGCCGACTGCACCGTCCCGCCGCATTCCGGATACGCGCGACCCAGCGCGAGGTGCCAGGTGCCGGCGATCTTCTCGTCGAGGAGGATGTCGTCGGCGAAACCGGTCAGGTGACGGTTGGTGCCGAGCGCGAACTCGCCGATGTGCCGGGCCCCGGGGTCTGTGTCGATGATGCGATCGAGGAAGTCCTGCTCGGTGGACGAGGTCGCTTCCACGAGCTCCCCGTCGTCCCACCGGAGCCTCAGATCGCGGATGCGTCGACCGCCGAACACGGCGGGCTGCTCGAAGGTCACGACGCCGTGCACGGTTCCCTCGACGGGGGCGGTCATCACCTCACCGTCGGGGACGTTGATTCGTCCGACCGCGGGCACCCACGTGCGACCGGCCACCGAGAAGGAGAGGTCTGTGTCCGGCCCTTCGATCCGCACGGAGCGGCTGCCGTTGAGTCGTTCGGCCAGATGAACGAGCGCGGGTTCCTCGATCTCCCAGTCCACGAGCGCGGCGTTGAAGAATTCGTCCATCATGACCTCGAAGTCACGCCCGGAGTCTTCGGCCATCTCTCTGCTCGGCACCCGGACGAGTGTCCACCGGGTCTTCTGCCAGCGCAGCGTGGAGATGCGCCCCTGCGCCGCTTGATTGCGCGCCATCCGGTCGGCGGCGACATCCGCGTGAAGGTCGAGGGCGCGACCGCCCCGGAGCGCGATGTACACGTCGGCCCACTCCATGCCATAGGCCTCGATCTCCGGCGTCCAGGCAAGTTGCTCTTCGGACCCGTGCTGGAGCAGATCGTGGCGGAGCGTTTCGGAGAGGAATTGCACCTGCGGGTAGCCCCCGGCGCGCACGACGGCGGCGTTCACGGCTGCCGCGAGCGGGGCGCTGTCAACCTCGCCCATGGCGATCATGACCCGCTCTCCGGGTTTCACCTCGACCGCGCGCCCCACCAAGGCGTCGGCGAGCGCTGCCCACCGCGGGTCGTCGGGTGCGCCGGCGGTCACTGGCCGCGCACTTCCCGCACGGCGGCGACGAACTCTGCGACGCGCTTCTCTTCGACTTCGTTCCAGATGTGGCCGTCGCGCTTGAAGGTGGTTCCGACCACGGCGCCGTCGGCGATCGAGAGCTGCTCGGCGACGTTCGTGGTGCGAACCCCGGTGTTGGCGAAGACGGGGGTGTCTGCGACGGCGCCCTTGACGGCGGTCAGGATGCTGGCGTCGGTTTCGGTGCCGGCGGTGAGCCCCGAGACGCAGAGCGCGTCGGGCTGGAAGTTGAACACGGTCGATTTCGCGACCTGCGCGATGTCGCGGGTGGCCAGCGGTGCGGCCGATTCGGGGACGATGTTGTAGAGCTGACGGATGCCGGCGCCGCCGATCGCGTGCTTGTGCCGGCTCGTCTCCCCCGCGTTCGTGTTCCACAGGCCGTATTCGCTCGAGTACACGCCGCTGAAGATCTCGCGCACGAAGCCTGCGCCGGTGGCGACGGCGGTGTCGATGGTGGCCATCGGGTCCCACAGCACGTTGACGCCGTAGGGGACGGTGATTTCGGCGTGGAGTTCGCCGATGATGCGCGACATCGTGGCGCTGGTGACCCGCTGGGTCTGCAGCAGGTAGGGGAGGCTCGATTCGTTCGAGAACATGATGGCGTCGACGCCGCCGTTCTGCAGGGCGTGCAGGTCGGCGCGGGCGTCTTCGAGCACCTTCTCCACGCCGCCCTCGGCGTCGTAGCCGGGGTCGCCGGGCATCGCCCGGAAGTGGCACATCGCGATGACGGGCTTTTCGGTACCGAAGAGGTCTGTGATCCAGGACATGTGTGTTTCTCTCGTTCGTGTGTCGTGCGTCGATCAGACGGCGTGCAGGTTTGTGTTCTTCTGCGGGGCGACGATGACCGTCACTCCCGCATCGTTCAGGCGCGCCCGGAGTGGGCCTTCGGGGAGACGGTCGGTGACCAGGGTCGAGATCGCTTCGAGCCCGGCGATGCGGGAGAAGGCGACCTGGTCGAATTTGCGGGAGTCGGCGACGGCGATGACTTCTTTCGCACTGCGGATCATCGCTTTCTTCACCAGCACGTCTTCCCAGTTGTAGTCAGAGAGTCCGAAGTCGCCGTCGATGCCGGCGACGGCGAGCATGACGCGGTCGACGCTCAGTTGCTCGAACGCATGGGCGGCCAGTTCGCCGGTGAGCGACTCTTCACCGACCCTCACGACACCGCCGCTGACGATCACGCGCATGTCGGGCTCTTCACTCAAGGCCCGGGCGACACGGAGGGAGGGTGTGACGATGGTGAGGTTGCGTTGCCCGGAGAGGTGCTCGGCGATCCGGAGGCAGGTGGACCCGGTGTCCAACGCGAGCGAGTCGCCCTGCGCGACGAGGCCGACCGCAGCGCGCGCGATCGCGTCCTTCTGGTCGGCGAACTCCGACTCGCGCAACAAGATGGGGGGTTCGTAGCTTCGGCCGCGTCCGACGACCGCTCCTCCGTGCACGCGCCGGGCGAGTCCGGCACGCTCCAGTTCGAGCAGGTCGCGACGGATCGTCATCGGCGAGACCTGGAACCGCTCGCTCGCGGCGGTGACGCTGACCGAACCGGTCTCGTCCAGTTGCTGCAGGAGCAGCGACCGGCGGGTGCCACTCTTCATCGCGACACCTCCGCGGGGGCCGAGTCGCGCGGTTCGGTGGTGGGCGCCCCGGTCGCTTTCTTGGCTCTGCGTGGCCGGCGAAGGGCGCTGCGCCCCGAGACGGCGAGCACGATCAGGAGCACGGCACCCCATGCCAGGTCGCGCACGAAGTTGCTGCCGCTCGTGACGCCGACCAGGAGCATGTTGAGCCCGGTGGAGAGCAGTTGCAGCAGGATGACGGCGATCACCACGCCCGATACCCGCCCGCTTCCTCCGGCGACGGAGACCCCGCCGAGCACGACGACGAGGATCGTGACGAGGATGTAGCTGGATCCGTAGTTCGGGTTCGCCGAGTCGGTCCGTGCCATCACGATGACGCCCGCGATCGCCGAGAGGAGCCCGGTGGCGATGTATGTCGAGAGCACGACACGGCCGTTCCGCACCCCGGAGAAGGCGGTGGCGCGTGGGTTGGCGCCGACGAGGTACATCCGCAACCCCAGCGGCGTGCGCGTGAGGAGCAGGAAGACGACGACGGCGACCACCGCGAACAGCAGGGTCGGCAGCGGGATGTACGCGATGCCGGCGGTGCCGAACGCGGTGAGTTCGTCGGGGAAGCCGTAGATCGACACGCCTCCGGTGAGGACCGTCGCGAATCCCGAGAACAGGGTGAGGGTTGCGAGGGTCGCGAGGATGGCCGGCACGCCGGCGTATCCCACGAGGAGCCCGTTGACGATCCCGCACAGCAACCCGACGCCGAGCGCGACGGTCACGCCGATCATCGTGGTCGGGCCGCCGGGAACCGCGCTCGCTGTGAGGTGGGCCATGACCAGCGCCGAGGAGATGGCGGACAGGTTCGCTGTCGCCGTGATGCTCAGGTCGATTCCGCCGATGATCATGGCGAGCATCATCGCCAACGCGAGGACGCCGAGGTCGGAGACCTGCAACGCCATCGAGGTGAGGTTTCGCCCGCTGGCGAAGGTGTCCGGGCGCAGGGTGCTGAGGGAGACGAACGTGATGAGGACGACGGCGAGGAGCAGTCCGATGTGGCGGTCCTTCGGCCAGAGTCGGAGGGATCGCACGCGATGAAGGAGCGTCGACTCACGCTGTTGTTCGGGGCTCATGCGAGGCCACCTTTCTGTCTGCGCTCACGGATGGCGGGCACGACGGTGCCGATGATCAGCACGACCCCCACTGCGACCTGCTGCCAGACGGCGGGCACTCCGACCAGCACGAGGGAGTTCTGGACGATGCCGATGAGCAGCACGCCGAGGACGGCACCCATCACTGAACCGCGACCACCGACGATCGACGCCCCTCCGATGACGACGGCGGCGATGACGACGAGTTCGTCGCCTTGCAGCGATACCGGGTTGGCGTTGCGGGTGAGGATGACTTCGGTGACGCCGGCGATGGCGGCCAGCCCGCCTGCGGCGCCGTAGACCGCGAGCTGCAGGCGGCGGACGTTTGTGCCGCTGCGTTCGAGGACGGCAGCGTTTCCGCCCAGCGCGTAGACCTTCCGTCCGAGCGCGGTGCGTGAGAGCACAAGCCAGACGATGACGCCGAGGGCGACGGTGAGCAGCAGAACGGGGTGGAGGCTCGTGGTGCCGGCGCCGCTGGCACGGTCGACGGTGGCGATGCTGGCGCGCGAGAAGTCGGTGAGGGCCGGCGGGATCTGGAAGAGCGAGTTGCTGCCGATGAACAGCAGGCACCCACCGTAGAGCAGCGAGCTCGTCCCCAACGTCACGATGAGGGTGGGCACCTTGAACCGCCCGACGAGGAATCCGTTCAGCAGCCCGAAGGCGACGCCGAGGACCGCGGCCAGAGAGTAGGAGAGGACCGGGCCGGCGTCGATCCCATAGTTCACAAAGCCGGCCATGATGGCGTAGGCGGCGACGTTCGCGATGGCGGGGAACGAGATGTCGACGCCGCCGGAGATCAACACGATGAGCGCGGCGAACGCGAGCATCGTCCAGACGATCAGCACGCGGGACAGATCGAAGAGGTTACCGAAGGACAGAAAGGCCGGGTTGATCGCGGTGATCACGGCGCCGAGGAGGAGGACGGCGACGAAGACCGTGAACTCGCGTGTGCGGACAGTGCGCCCGATGCTCGGCGTGAGGGAGTTCGCGGTGGTGCGAGGCGTGGCGGTGGACGTGCTCATGCAGACATCAGGAGCGTGTTGAGCTCGGCCTCCGTGATCGCGGCACGGTCGAATCTCCGCTCGATGCGCCCCTCGCTCATCAAAGCGATGCTGTGGCACACGTCGAGGAGTTCGGGGACGTCGTCGGAGATGACGATGATCGCCATTCCTGTTGCGGCGAGGGTTCCCAGGAGGTCGAGGATCTGGCGTTTCGAGCCGATGTCGACCCCGACGGTGGGCCCGCAGAGGATCAGAACCCGAGGTTCGGCCGAGAGCCACTTCGCAAGCACGACGCGTTGCTGGTTGCCCCCGGAGAGGGTGGAGACCGGTTGGGAGATCGTGGGGGTCTTGACGGAGAGTTCGTCGACCCAGCGCCAGGCTGCGTCCTTCATCTTGGTCGGGCTGGTGAACCCGAGTGCGCCGGTCAGCTTGTCGATGGTTCTGATGACGATGTTGTCGCCGATCGAGTGGTCGAGGAACAGGCCCTCGGTGAGGCGGTCTTCGGGGACGAGCCCGATGCCGGCATCGAGCGCGTCTTGGACGGTTCTGAGCTGCACGACTCGACCGTCGACGGTGACGGTGCCGCTGTCAGCAGGAAGGAGGCCGAAGAGGCTGAGGGCGAGGTCGTTCCGGCCGGATCCGAGCAGCCCGGTGATGCCGAGGACTTCGCCGGCGCGGATGGTGAGGTCCACGCCGTCGAAGGAGCCGGCACGCGCGAGCGATGCGACATCGAGCACGATGGGTGCGTCAGCGGCCACCGGGCCGACGGAGAGGGTGCCGTATTCGACGGTCCTCCCAGTCATCGCGGCGACAAGGGCCTCGCGGTCGAACTCGGCGGCGGGACGGTCTGCGGTCTTCTCCCCGTTGCGGAGGACGACCGTTCGATCACTGATCTCGGCGACCTCGTCGAGTTTGTGGCTGACGAAGAGCGTGGAGACACCGTCGGCTTTGAGCGCCTTGACGACGTCGAGGAGGGCAGCCACTTCGCGCTGCGACAGCGCCGTGGTGGGCTCGTCCATGATGATCAGCCGCGCGTCGCTCGCGAGGGCGGATGCGATGGCGACCAGCTGACGGTCGACCATGTTGAGCTCTCCCGCGAGTCGGTCGACGTCGACGTCGACATTCATGCGGCCGAGGGCTTCTTGTGCTGCTGCGCGTTGCCGGGTACGGCTGACGAATCCGATGCGGCCGGCGACTTCGCGCGTGAAGGCGATGTTCTCGGCAACGGTGAGGTTGGGGAACAGCGAGAAGTCTTGATAGATCACCCGCACGCCGGCCCGGAGGGAGTCGGTGGACGACAGACTGTCGCGGGTTTCACCATCGAGCGCGACGGTGCCCGTGGTCGGCGCGTGCACGCCGGCGATGATCTTGATGAGGGTGGACTTGCCGGAACCGTTCTCTCCGCAGAGGCAGCAGATCTCCCCCGGTTCGATCGAGAGGTCTACGCCGTGCAGGGCGCGGACGCCTGCGAAGTCTTTGCCGACGTCTGCGAGGGCGACGATCGGTGCAGCCATGGTGTCTCCTGTGCGGGGTGGGGGGGGTGCCCGGGGCCGAAGGCCCCGGGCACCGAGGCGCCGGTGATACCGGCAGCGGGGGTCAGAATGCGACGGTGTCGATGTTCTCGAGCGTCACGTCGTTCCAGGCGGAGCCCATGATGACCTTGCCGTCGATGACGATCGACTCGAAGCCGGCGACACCGAGGTCCATGCCTTCGGAGATCTCTTCGCCCTCGATGACCATCAGGGCGACCTGGTTGGCCGCGTAGCCGGTGATCGCCGGGTCCCAGCTGGAGATGAAGTCGACGGCACCCGAACGGATGAGGTCTTCGGCGTAGGCCTTGATGCTGGTGCCGATGGCGACGATGTCGTCGCTCAAGCCGGCTTCTTCGATGGCCTGCCCGGCACCGACCACGTCGTAGGCGTCGCCGCCGATCATGCCGCCGATCTCGGGGTAGGTCTGCATCAGCTGGTTCATCTGGCTGTAGGCGGTGCTCTGGTCGCTGCCGGTGGCCTGGCGGTCGCCGACGAGTTCCATGTCGGGGTAGTTCTCCTCCTGGTACTCGATCGCGGCGTCCATCCAGATGTTCTGCGCGGCCGAGTCGAGACTGCCGACGAACACGGCGTACTGTCCGGTCTCGTCCATGCGGGTGGCCAGCTCTTGCATGAGGTGCTCGCCGTAGGCGACGTCGCTGAAGGCCTCGACGTCCCACACGGCATTCTCGACGGTGGCCGCCTCGTGAGTGATGACGACGATGCCCTCGTCGAGAGCCTGCTCGAACACGGGTTCCATGCTCGACACGTCGATCGGCACGGCGACGAGAGCGTCGATTCCCTGCGCGATCTGGTCTTGGGCCAGCTGCACCTGCTGGGCGGCGTCGGCCTGCGAGGGGCCCTGCGTGTAGACGGTGACGCCGGTGTCGGCACCGAACTCGTCGACGCCTTCGGCCATCCGCACGAACCAATCGAAGGCCATGGACTTCACGTTGGTGGCGAACGTGAGCTCCGAGGCGTCCTTGCCGGCGCCCACCCACGACGACGACGTCTCTTCGCTGTCGGAGGTGTCGGTGTCGGACGAGCTGGTGCAGCCGGCGAGGGCGACGGACGCGGCCGCCACTCCGACGAGGAGGGTGCTGAGTCGAGATGTTCTAGTGCGCATGACGAGTGTTCCTTTCACAGAACGGGCGGGTGGGCTCGGGATGTTCGAGTGCGGCATCGGGGGCGTCGCTTCGAACAGGTGTGGATCGCAGGCCCCAATGTATGGGCGTCCGAGGGCTTGTTCCACGCCCGCCCGGCCATCATGGAAGGTCGACAAAACGCACATGTTTCGCCCCTGTTTCGGGCGCCTTGGAGAACATGTTCAACTGAACATTTCGCGTCCAAACGCACACGGCTGCGGCCTCGCCGAACGGTCAGGCCGAGCTTGTTACGACTTCATGAATTTGCACGTCAACGCAGCTTGGGCGGCCCCGACCGACCTCAGGCTCACGCGAGGTGCTCCGGTCGGAGGACCGCTGGGCGCATCGCTACCGGGGCCAGGCGACGCCGGCAGTGACGACGACGGCACCGACTAGCAGCACGGGTCAGAACGGGGCGGCTATGACCGCTGGCGACCCCGGCTGGAGTGGCGGGTCGGGGATGAACACCACCCGTGGTGGTGGGTCGTCCGCGTATGCCAACCCGGAGGGCGCGGTGAACTGCAGCCGCCCGCCGGGGTGTTGGACGACGGTCCAGCCCGCGGCGTGTTTCAGCGTGTGGTGTCGTTTGCAGTACGCCCCGAGGTTCTCGACGTCGGTTTTCCCGCCGAGGGCATAGTCCTCCCGGTGATCCCATTCACAATCCCGTGCGGGTCTCCGACATCCGGGGAACCGGCACCGCACGTCCCGGGCCATCAGGTACCGTTTCTGCGCCGCCGTCGCGTGCCGCCGATCCACAGCCAGAACCGCCCCACCGATGGGGTCGAGGAAGACCCGGTCGAAGCCGGGTGCGTTGCCGGTGAGGATCTTCGCCGTCTCCGGGTCTACCGCGCACTTCCCGTCGAGTTCAGCGCCCCCGGCGGTGGTCCCGGCGAGGGTCGTCGCCGGCACGGTCACCTGCACGTGCGCTCGGATCGCCCCCAACCCACCCTCGACCGTTCCGCTGGTGGTGTCCACGGACGGGGTGGAGGTGAGCATCATGTCGAACAACAGGTCGGTGCGGATCTCATCCAGGCTCCGCTGGTCGAACCACAACTCCTCACCCGCATCGCGACCATCAATCGTGCGAGGCCCAGCGACACTCTCACCGTCCCCGATGTCCGGCACGCCAGAGCCCGCGCCTGAGTCCGCCTCGCCACCTGGCCCCGAGCACTCCCACCCCGCTCCACCCTGCTCGGCCCCACCGCCAAGCCCGACACCCTCGACTCCGACACCCTCAAGCCCGTCACACGCCGCAGCCGAACCGGCGTCCCGTTCCGCGGCTTCGCGCCGCGCGATCCGGTCGGCGGCTTTGACCGCCTTCCCCTGCCGGGTCAACCGGTCGTACACCCCATGCACCTCGACCGAGGGGCCGATCGCGCCGAGCATCGACATGCCGTCGCTGAGGTCTTCCACCCATACCGTCGGCTCTGCACGGCCTCATCGTGGCGTTCCTGCATCGTCGCCGGGTTGTGCTTCTCAGCGACCTGTTCGGCGTAGGACCGCAACCGCGCCGCAGACGTCGTCTGTGCGTAGGCCAGCACGTCGTGCTCATACGCGGCACGCGCCTCGTCGTCGGGCAACCCGGCGCCACCGTCGACGATCACGCGCACGTGCGCGCGAGACAATCGCCCGTCCCGCCACGCCTCCCACGTCGCCGCGTACTGCGTCACCGTGCGGTGCGCCTCGAACAGCTGCGTCTGCAGCGTGCGGTCGTTCACCCTGGCGTCGACGGCGAGTTCCGCGGCCATCGACCGCAACGGCATCTCCCGCTCCCGCGTCGACGCGTCACGGAGCCGCTCGGTCTGCTCCTGCGCCAGCTCATACGCGTCCGCATGCGTACGCTCGAGCTCGGCCAAGGCGTATGCCGCGAGAGCCCGGAACCGACGCGCCTCGTCGACGAGTTCGCGCGTGCGGAGGGCATCCGCCTCCCGCTGCTCGTCGCCGCTCATGACACCCCCGGTTCGATCTTTGATCTCCCCCGAGAGTACGAGGGGCCTCCGACATTCCACCCCCGAAAACCGCAGGTCCAGTCGAGAATCACGAAGAATCTCTCGAGACCAGGCTTGCCCGCCGAGACCCCCCGTTTTGCACGCACCGCCGAGCCCCGAAAGGGCCCTCAATCCGCAACGGGCGCGCCCAGACCCCAGACCCCAAACCCCAGACGCCCGCTACTTCACCCGACGCTCGAGGTGCACGGTCACGGTGTCCCCGACGTCCTTGCCGAGCTTGCGGCGCACGCCGGCGTTCAGCGAGACCATGTGCCCGCCGGTGCCGGTGACCATCATCCCGACGTCTTTCAGCGGAACCTCGTCGACGGTGAGGTCGACCCGCACGGAGCGGCCGGTGCCGAAGAATTCGGCGGATCCGGGCATTTCGACGCATGCCCACACCTCGCCTTTGACGGTGACGCCGATGGGCGCGGTGAAGGTGTGGTCGAGGGCGATGGGTTCGAACGGCATGGGTTCTCCTTGCTCGTGGGTCGTTCTGTCGGTAGGTGAGACTGTTCGGCCCGGGCAGAATCGTCGCATGGCGCAGAATTTCTTCGACGCCCCCGCGGCCGAGCCCGCAGTGCGAGACGGCGAGACCGGCCGCGAACGGTTCGATCGGGCGGTGTCTCCGCTTCGCCCGGACCTGCATGCCCACTGCTATCGAATGCTGGGGTCGGTGCACGACGCCGATGACGCTCTGCAGGATGCACTTCTGCGCGCGTGGGCGGCGTATGACCGGTTCGAGGGGCGCAGCTCGCTTCGCACGTGGCTGTACACGGTGGCGACGCGCACGTGTCTGGATGCGGCGAAGGCCCGGGGACGACGTGCGCTCCCGATCGATCTGGGCCCGGCGAGCACCGAGCCGGCCGCACAGGCAGTGCCGAACACGGAGATTGCGTGGTTGACGCCGTATCCCGATCCGGCGGAGTCGGCGCAGCGCACCGAGCACATCGAGCTTGCCTTCGTCGCGGCGTTGCAGCGGCTGAGCGGCAATGAGCGGGCTGCGCTTCTTCTGGTCGATGTGCTCGGTTTCTCGGCGTCCGATGCGTCTTCCGCCATGGGGACCACCCCGACGTCGATCCATTCGGCCCTGGCGCGGGGACGACGCACGGTGGCCGCCCGCCACGTCTCCCCCGACCGCCCCGCGGATCCTCGCCCTTCCCCGGCGGAGCTCGCGCTCGCCCATCGGTTCGCCGAGGCACTCGCCACCTCTGACCTTCAGGCGTTCGTCGACCTTCTCGCTCCGGATGTGACGTGGCAGATGCCGCCGCTGGCGGAGTGGTACGCCGGCTCGGATGCGGTTGCGGCTTTCGCGCATGCCGTGCCGATGACGCTGTGCCCCAGCTGGCGAACCCGTGTCGTCTCCGCCAACGGGCAGGCCGCGGTCGCGTTCTCCGTCGGCGAGCACCGCGACGCCCCGCATCACGCCTGGTCTCTGACGGTCCTCGACATCACCGACAACACGATTTCCTCCATCACGTCGTTCCTAGACCCCACCCTCTTCCCCCACTTCTCCCTCCCGGAGGTTGAGTAGCCGCCCCACCCCCGGAGGTTGAGTAGCCGCCGAGCACCCGGAGGTTGAGTAGCCGCCGCAGGCGGCGTACCGAAACCCCACAACCCGCCGCTCCCAAGCCCCCACCCCCAGAACCGGCGCGCCCCAAGACGCCCGTATCCCCCAAAGAGGGGACAGACACGAACGAAACGATCGCGTTACAGTCAGGTTCCGCAACCGCTCCTGGTCGTGGATGCACGCATGTATCCCCCTATGCTGGTCGAGTTGCCGCTTGATGAGAGAGATCTCATGCGGGGGGCACTTCGTTCTTGTTGGGGAGATCAGAAGTGAAAGGCAATCGTGTCGACCATTGAATCCGACACGACAACGACGTCGAAACATGCAGTACCAATGAGCGCGCCGACGAGCGCGCAACCAGCCATACCTACGCCGAAGCAGTCCCGGTGGCGCCAGCGCTATGCGCGGCGGCTGCTGATCACGGACTTCTTCGTGCTGGTGTGGGTCGTTTTCGGGGCCCAGATCGTGTGGTTCGGCACGGGCAATGTCGATCTGGCGATCCATGAGGATGCGCGGATCAGCGCGATCTCGTACTGGCTGTTCTCGGCCGGTCTGGTGGTGTTGTGGATGTGGGCGCTCAGCCTCATCGACTCCCGCAGTGATCGTGTGGTCGGCACCGGCACCACCGAATACGTTCGCGTCGCGAGTGCGAGCATCACCCTCTTCGGGTTCATCGCGATCGGTGCGTTCCTCCTCAAGGTCGAGGTCGCACGGGGATACCTCTTAATTAGCCTCCCGCTGGGGATCCTGGTTCTGGTGTTCGCCAGATGGATGTGGCGGCAGTGGCTCATCGCGCACCGCTCGATGAACGAGTACTCCGCCCGCGTGCTCCTCGTGGGCTCTCCCGACTCCGTCACCCAGATCGCGCGCGAATTGGATCGCACACCCTCCGCCGGCTACCGGGTCGTCGGCGCCTGCACCACGTCCAATGGGCGGTCGCTCACCGTCCGGGGGTCTGAGCTCCCCATCCTGGGCGGCCTCGACGATGTCGACTTCGCCATTGCCCAGACTGGCGCGGATACCGTGGCCGTCACCAGTACGGACGAGCTTCCGCCGGACAAGGTCAAGCAGATCTCGTGGCGGCTGGAAGCCGGCAAGCAGCACCTGGTGCTCGCGCCGAGCATCGTCGATATTGCCGGCCCACGTCTCCACACTCGCCCTGTCGCAGGACTTCCGCTTATCCATGTGGAGACGCCGCGCTTCAGCAGGGGCCAGCTCTTCCTGAAGCGGATGGTCGACCTGGTCGCGAGCGTTCTCGGCGTGATCATCCTCAGTCCGCTTCTCGCGTTTCTCGCGATCACGGTTCGACTCTCGAGCGAGGGCCCGGTGTTCTTCCGTCAGACGCGGATCGGCCTCCGCGGCAAAGAGTTCACCATGATCAAGTTCCGATCCATGGTGGTCAATGCGGAAGAGCTTCTGGAGAAGCTGGCCAAGCAGGACCGCGACGCCGGCAACGAGGTGCTCTTCAAGATGCAGAACGATCCGCGGGTCACGCCGATCGGGAGGATCATGCGCAAGTTCAGCCTCGACGAGCTCCCTCAACTGTTCAACGTCATTGGCGGGTCGATGTCACTGGTCGGCCCGCGCCCACCGCTCCCGTCCGAGGTCGCGCAGTACGCCGATCACGTGCACCGCCGCTTCATCGTCAAGCCTGGAATCACAGGCCTGTGGCAGGTGAGCGGGCGGTCGATGCTGTCATGGGAGGACACCGTCCGACTCGACCTGTCCTATGTCGAGAACTGGTCCTTGCTGACCGATCTCGCAATTGTCGTGCGGACGGGCCGAGCCGCCTTCGCCCCGGGAAATACCGCCCACTAGACGCTATGAGGAGCGCGAAGTCTTGGAAATAGTTGAGAGCGACCAAGAATGAAAACCGTGCACGTCGGAGGCGTTCCGTTTAGAGCGACCGATCTTGCCGAGAGCGTCAATTGGCTCATGTCCGCGATACAACGCGGAGATCCGACAAGCATTCGGCTAGCCAATGCCTACTGCGTATCACTGACACGCGACGACGCGACATACCGGGACCTGCTCTGCTCTGCCGGAGCCAACCTCCCGGATGGAGCACCTGTTGCGCTCGTCATGCGCGCGAAGGGAGCACCAACCGCCCAGCGAGTTCGAGGCCCTTCCTTCTTCGAGAGGGCGCTTCTCTCCCAAGAACTGCATGGAAGCCGACCGTTCTTTCTTGGTTCCACACCGGAAACTCTGGCGGCACTCGAGGACACATTGAGAGAGAGGTACCCGAGCCTAAAGGCTGCCGGCTTCTATTCCCCGCCCTACGCACCGGTCTCCGAGTCCTTTCTCGAAGAGTGTGAGGGCGCTGTGCGCAGCTCCTCAGCAAACATGATATGGGTGGGTCTCGGTACGCCCAAGCAGGACTACGTTTCAACCGCCCTCGCAGCTCGTTTGGGAATGCCAGCGGCGGGAGTCGGCGCGGCCTTCGATTTCCTCGCCGGCACGGTTCCCGAGGCGCCGCCGTGGGTGCAGCGAAGCGGATTTGAGTGGGCGTATAGATTCGCTGCGGAGCCCCGCAGACTGTGGAAAAGATATACGGTCGGCAACATAAAGTTTTGCCTTCAGGTCGCTACGAAGTGGCGCAGCACGAGCGATAAGGAACAACCGAGTTGAGCAATATCATCCGACCCCCGGGTGACGCAGGCACAACCCCGGAGGTCCCGTCAATTGTTGTCGGATACAGGAGACTTGGACAGCTGAAGCAGACGCTGACAGCGGTCCTGGAGCACCATCGAGGACCTGTCTATGTTTTCCTCGACGCACCCAATCCGACGGGCGGGCCCCGAGCCATCGAGGAATGCGAAGCTGTACTCGAATGGGTCTCCCGACAGCAGGATCAGCACGAGCGCATGAAGGTACTGAGGCCCGAGCGGAACCTCGGAGTAGTTCGAGCGATGCCTGCCGCGATCGACTGGGTCTTGGGCGACGGGCACGACAATTTTGTCCTTCTCGAGGAAGACTGCCTTCCATCGCCAGACTTCTACCCGTTCATGCGCGCAATGCTCCATCGATTCGAAGATGATCATCGTGTTGCGATGGTCAGCGGCAACCAGTTTCTACCCAGCCACCTGGCTGCCAAGTCGAATTCGAGCTACTACTTCTCCCGGTACGCCCACATCTGGGGCTGGGGCGCTTGGCGCCGGTCATGGAGCACCTACGATCACAGCATGTCCGCACTCAACGATCCCGCCGTGCGCGAGAATCTGCGGTCACTATTCGCCCGCAGACGAGAACAGTACTTCTATGAGTCTGTCTGGGACCGGCAGCTTGCTAGCCCCAGCGACAGCGCGTGGGCATCCCGCTGGCTACTCGCGATGCTCTTGCACCGCGGGCTCTGCATTTGTCCGCGGTCAAACCTCGTGACGAATCTCGGGTTCGGGTCAGGGAGCACCCACACAGCCAGGGCATCCCGCTACCACGCTATTCCCCACGCCCCACTCACTTGGCCCTTGCGTCACCCCCTACATGTGGTGGAGTGGCTCGCCGCGGACAGGTGGTGGTTCGATCACCTCATCTCCAAGGCTCCCCTCTCACGCATTAGGCGGTATCTTCCATCGATACGCAGAAACGGATGACAGAATGACCGATGTAGCGATCTGGGGGTCGTACCACTACGGAAATTTCGGCGACGACCTCATGGCGGAAGTCTTCGCAAGCGCAGCTAGACAATTCGGGGCGCGCCCAAGCGTTATCTCTCGCAACGCGCACATCGTTCAATCGCCAGAGGTACAGGTGGCACCCACTCTCGACGCCCTTACAGCCGAGCCAGACCTGATCATCATCGGGGGCGGCGCGATGCTGTCGTCGGATCGGATGATCGATTTCCTCGCCCGACCCGCAAGCCGCGCTGTAGACCGCGAGTTCGGCGAACTCCTGCGTTACTGCAGAACCCACTCATCGCGCGTTGTCCCTCTGTCGATCGGCGGGGACGGGGATGGAAAGAGCACCGGGATATGGGGAAACCGCAGACGATTCTTCGACGGCCCCTGGGCACGTTACGGTTCGGTTCGGCTCTCGACCGATGCCCCTCTTGTGGAGCGTCTATTTCACAAACAGTACGCCTACCATCCCGACGTTCTTTTCGCGGCACCCCGCTACGTGTCGAACTCGCAGGGAGATAGGTCGCCGAATAGTGGCGGTGCCCGCCTCGGCGTCAATCTTCATCGCAAAAGAGCCGCTCCGTTTGTGGGCGCCTTGGAGAAGGCGTTCGGCGCAGAAGTCGAGATCGTTCCACTTGTGACGCACAGCCACGTCTTTGGCGATCCCTACGAATGGACAAACGACAACGACACCGTCCGCTATTCGACTGTGACGCAGTTCGTCGAGGCGCTGACGGAGCTCGACGGAATTGTCTCAGACAAGCTCCATGTCGGACTGGTAAGTGCGACGCTCGGGGTCCCCTTTGTCTCTTATCAGCCCAAGCCTAAGACGAGAGGGCTTCACCGAGAGCTGGGTCTGTCTTCTGCGGTCGCAGACACTCCAGATGAGGCCACTTCCCTCGTTCAGAGCGCCATCCTCGACCAATCTTCCCCGACACTGCGCGAACGTATCTCATCAGAGGGTCTCGGAGAAAGAGCCGTCGCCCACATCGATCTGCTCCGTCACGCTCTCATCCACAGCGGTTCATAGGTTCTGCCCACCAAGTTCGGTGCTTCGTCCCTGGCGCCCGGTGTCGTGTCATAAGGAACTGCGCGGGGGCGCTTGACCCCTGATCTTGGACACGCTGATTCCAGCACGGCGCTGGGGAAGCGAGAATCCAAGGGATGGCGAGGAAGAACTACACGGACGAGTTCCGGCAGCGGGCGGTGGACTTGTATGAGTCCACGCCTGGGGCGACGTTGAAGGCGATCGCGGCGGATCTGGGGATC
>NZTV01000066.1 GCA_002703245.1 Microbacterium sp. | reverse complement strand
TGGTCAGCGCGTTGAAGAGGGTCGACTTGCCGACATTCGGGAGTCCGACGATTCCGATGGTGAGAGCCACGGGAGTCCAGTCTACGGCGGCGCGCCTGCATCCATGCACGGGCGCGTCGGGGGAAGCTGTCCGCGTGGCTCTGGATTTCACCGCGATCGACTTCGAGACGGCGAATTCCAGTAGCGCGTCGGCCTGCGCGGTCGGGTTGGTCCGGGTCCGCGCCGGGGAAGTGGTCGCGACCACGGGGTGGCTGATCAAGCCTCCCGCCGGCCACGACGCGTTCTTCGACCTCAATACGCGCATCCACGGGATCCAGGCCTCCGACGTCGTCGCCGCCCCCGGCTGGAGCGCGCAGCTCGGGGAGATCGCCGCCTTCGTGGGCGACGACATCCTCGTCGCCCACAACGCCGGTTTCGACATGGCGGTGATCAAGCGCGCGTGCGAGGCGACCGGGGACGACTGCCCTTCGTACCGCTACGCCTGTAGCCTGCACGTGGCCCGCCGCGTCTACGCACTGGACTCGTACCGTTTGCCGTTCGTCGCGGCCGAGGCGGGGTTCGCCGATTTCGCCCACCACGACGCCACCGCGGACGCCCTGGCGTGTGCGCACGTGATGGTCGATGCCGCACGCCGTGTCGGCGCCGACGACATCGAGGGACTCGCCGAGGCGACCGGCGTGCGCATCGCACAGATCACGGTCGCCTCGACGACGTCGGCGGCACCGGAAGCCGCCGTCGTCGCAGCCTGATCCCCCGAACAGACCGCGACGACCGCCTGATCAGACCGAGGCGACCGCCGAGGTCACCGGGGTCGGGTTCGAGAACAGATCCAGCACCGGGCAGTGGGCATCGACGACCGAGGCGAGGTGCTCGTAGCGCTCCTGCGACTCGGGCCCGGTGATACGCACGTCCAACTCGACGGATTGGAAACCGGCACGCACCGCGTCGTCCTTGCCGAACAGTCGAGCCGCATCGAGATGCCCCGTCGCGGTGATGGCGATGTCGTCGAACGGGATGCCCAAGGCGTTCGCATACAGGCGATAGACGACCACCTGACACGAGATGAGGGCGCCGAGCGCGTACTCGACGGGGCTGGCGGCGACGTCGTCTCCCGCGAGCGCCGCCGGTTCGTCGACGAGGAACTCGTGGCGTCCCGCGGTGATGCGGGTGGCCACGGCTCCCTGCCCCTCACCGCGGACACGGTAGGTCAGATGCGCGGCGGCGCGATCGGCATCGATGCGCCCGCTCCAGGCCTGGCCGGCCCCGTCGAGGCGTCCGGCACGGGCATCGGCGGTGATGTCGGCGGGGGTGTCGGTGAGAAGTGTCATGCCGCGACGCTAGACGCCGGGCCGCCATCCGCGCACGCCGCGTGAAACACGGCGTCATGCGCCGCGTCATCCCGCGCGCCGTGGCACCGTGTCGGTGGCCTGCGACAGAGTGTCGTCATGGACACCCTGCTCCTTGTCTCCCTCGCCGTCGCGACGCTGTCCGTCGGACTGGCCGCCGGATGGGGGCTCGGCACCGCCCGTGGCGCGACGCGCTCGCAGACCGAGATCGCCGACCTCCGGGCGCGCGTGGCTGCGGCGACCGCCGCACGCGACGGCGTGCAGGCACAGCTCGATCACCAGCAGACCCTCTACCGCGATCTGGCCTCGCAGACCCGCTCCGACCAGGCGGCGCGCGACGAACGCGAGCGCCGGGAGCAGGCGGTGCTGCGCGCGCTCGCCCCCGTCAACGAGACGCTGCGGAGCATGCAGGGCAAGGTGGACGACCTCGAACGCGACCGCCATCATCAGTTCGGGGCTCTCGCCGAGCAGCTCCGGCGCTCGCACGAGTCCGACGAGCAGCTGCGCGCGACAACCGAGGCACTGGCCGGCGCACTGCGATCGGGGAGCACCCGCGGCGTGTGGGGCGAGACCCAGCTGCGCCGTGTCGTCGAGGCGGCGGGACTCACCCGGTACGTCGACTTCGATCTCCAGACCTCCGTCCATTCCGACGCCGGCGCGGGGCGCCCCGACATGGTCGTACGTCTGCCCGGAGACAAGGCGCTCGCGGTCGATGCGAAGGTGCCTCTGGATGCGTATCTGGAAGCGAGCGCGATCCCGTTCACGGCAACCGGAGAGGAGGCCGCGCGTCGCGAGGCCCTCCTCGCCAGACACGTCAAGGCGGTCCGGGCCCACGTCGACGCGCTCGCGAAGAAGCAGTACTGGGCGGGGCTGGGCTCGAGTCCCGAGTTCGTCGTGTGCTTCCTGCCGAGCGAAGCCCTGCTCGCCGCGGCACTCGAGGCCGACCCGAGCCTGCTGGAGTACGCTTTCGGCCGACGCGTCGCCCTGGCCTCACCGGTCAACCTCTGGGCAGTACTGAAAACCGTCGCCTTCGTCTGGACGCAGCAGAACGTCTCCGAGGAAGCGCGCACGCTGTTCGACCTCGGCAACGAGCTCTACGCCCGCCTGTCGACACTGTCCGGCCACGCTGACGATCTCCGTCGCGCGATCGAGCGCACGATCGACAGCTACAACGCTCTGATCGGTTCCCTGGAGTCGCGCGTGCTCGTCACGGCGCGTCGTTTCCCCGGCATCGACGAGGCGACGCTGGACGCGGCGACGACCCCCACGACGATCGAGAACTCCCCGCGGCGTGCGGTCGCCGAGGAACTCCTGAGCACGGCGGGTGCCGACATCGGCCCGCTCCGGGATCGTCTGGGCTCCTCCGCCACCGACCGTGCGACCGCCACCGACGGGTCGGGGCCTGCGACCGGCGTGGAGGACGGGCGATAGGTCAGGCGCCTCCGGGCACGAAGCTCAGCAGGAAGATCACGGCGGCCGAGACGCCGACGAAGGCGCCGATCATCCACCACGCCGACGGCTGTTGGCCTTCCTCCCGGCGTACGCGGAAGAGGACATCGGGGCGGCGCGCCGGGTCGGTCGCATCCGCGACCACGGCGTGCGCCCCGGTCTGCGTCGTGGTACCGCTGGTGGCGGGCATCGCGTTCTCCCTCGCTGAGTCGACGTTGTCGGCGTCTCCGCTGTCCGTCGCACCCAGTTTCCCACAACGAGTCTGGAAGGCCGATCACATACCCATCACGATGTCCCGCGCCGTGCCTCCGGCCCGCACGCGCAGCCGCTCGTCACAGCCACTTCGAGGTGAGGTGCTCCGAGGAGATGCGCCGCAGCGTGCCCGACGCGCCGCGCAACACGACACTCTCGGTGTAGACGTAGTTCCCTTCACGCCGCACCCCGGCCACGAGCTGACCGTCGGTGACACCGGTGGCCACGAAAATCGTGTTCTTGCCTTTGACCAGATCGTCCGCCTCGTACACATGGCCCTCGAGCTTCAGCCCGGCGTCGATGCCCTTCTGCTTCTCGTCGTCATCGCGCGGCCAGAGCCTGCCCTGGATGTGACCGCCCAGGGCCTTGATGGCGCAGGCGGTGACGATGCCCTCCGGACTGCCCCCGACCCCCACGCACATGTCGGTACGGGCGTTGTGCCGCGCGGCGTTGATGCCGCCGGCGACGTCCCCGTCGCTCATCAGGCGGGTCCCGGCCCCGGCGGCACGGATCTCCTCGATCAGCTTCTCGTGGCGGGGGCGGTGCAGCACCGAGACGACCATCTCGTCGACCGGCTTGTCGAGCGCCTCGGCCAGCCGCCGGATGTTCTCCCCGATCGGGAGACGGATGTCGACGACGCCGACACCGGCCGGGCCGGTGACGAGCTTGTCCATGTAGAACACGCTCGACGCATCGAGCATGGAGCCGCGATCTGCCACCGCGATGACCGACAGCGCGTTGTTGCGTCCGGCGGCGGTCAACGACGTGCCGTCGATCGGATCGACCGCGACATCGCACTGCGGGCCGCGACCGTTTCCGACGCCCTCACCGTTGAAGAGCATCGGGGCGTTGTCCTTCTCGCCTTCGCCGATGACGATCGTGCCGTCGAAGTTCACGGTGGTCAGGAACGCCCGCATCGCATCGACCGCGGCGCCGTCCGCCTCCTCCTTCGCGCCCCGTCCGATGAACGGCACCGCGCGGATCGAAGCCGCCTCGGTCGCCCGGACCAGCTCGAGCGCGAGGTTTCGATCGGGATGCAGAGGGCTCATATCGCCGGTAAGACTCACCATGGCTCGACTCTATCCAGCAGTCTCTTGAAGAATGCGGGAATTCACACCCGCGCGACGCGAAGGAATTGCGATTCCTTCGCGTCCGATGAGATCCGGGATCTGATCCGTGCGATCGCCGGGATCTTGTGGCCACGCGCGGGTCGACCACACGGTGGGACTGCCGCCCGTCGTCGTTACACTCGAAGCGTCGACCCCGTCACGAAGGAGCACCTATGCCCGTCGCCACTCCCGATCAGTACGCCGACATGCTGGACCGCGCCAAGGCGGGCGGATTCGCCTATCCCGCGATCAACGTCTCGAGCTCTCAGACCATCAACGCCGTCCTCCAGGGCCTCACCGAAGCAGGCTCGGACGGCATCCTCCAGGTCACCACCGGCGGCGCCGACTATTTCGCCGGCCACACCGTGAAGAACCGCGCGACCGGGGCGCTCGCCTTCGCGCGCTATGTCACCGAGGTCGCCAAGAGCTACCCGATCACCGTCGCCCTGCACACCGACCACTGCCCCAAGGACGCACTGCCCTCCTTCGTCCTGCCGCTGCTGGAGGCGTCCGAGGAGCAGGTCAAGGCCGGCGGCGAGCCGATCTTCCAGTCGCACATGTGGGACGGCTCGGCCGTGCCCCTCGACGAGAACATCGAGATCGCCGCGGAGCTGCTGCCCCGCATGAAGAACATCAACTCGATCCTCGAGGTCGAGATCGGCGTCGTCGGCGGTGAAGAGGACGGCGTCAAGCACGAGGGCTCGAACGAGGCGCTCTACACGACCGTCGCCGATGTCACCAAGGCCGTCGAGACCTTGGGCCTGGGCGAGAAGGGCCGGTACATCTCGGCACTGACCTTCGGGAACGTCCACGGCGTCTACAAGCCGGGCAACGTCAAACTCCGACCTGAGCTTCTCGGCGAGATCCAGGAGGGCATCGCCGCCGCGTTCGGCACCGACGCCAAGCCCCTCGACCTCGTCTTCCACGGCGGCAGCGGGTCGACCGAGGAGGAGATCGCCCTCGCGGTCGCCAACGGCGTCATCAAGATGAACATCGACACCGACACCCAGTACGCCTTCACCCGGTCGGTCGCCGGCTACATGCTCTCCCACTACGAGGGCGTGCTGAAGATCGACGGCGAGGTCGGCAACAAGAAGCAGTACGACCCGCGCGCGTGGGGCAAGGTCGCGGAGACGGCCATGGCCGCCCGTGTGGTCGAGGCCACACAGCAGCTGGGCTCGCACGGCAAGAGCCTCGGCGCCTGAGCCGATCCACGACGAACGCCCCGCGGTTTCGACCGCGGGGCGTTCGTCGTGACGGGACGGAAGCCGGATCAGCCGCCGGCGTTCTGCACGAGCAGGTCCCACACGGCCGGATCGGAGAACAGCGGAACGGTCAGCAGCAGCCCACTCGCGAACGAGAAGACCAGGGCCCCGACCAGGGGGATCCACCAGCTGATCCTCCCGCGGCGCAGATTCGCCCACGACAGCAGCGCGGTCGCCAGCCATCCCAGCCCCAACACGATCGCGGCGGCGAGCCCCCACATCCGCGCCCCGTCGGGATCACCGAGAGTGGCTTCCAACCCCATCATCTCGAACAAGGTGTCTGCGTAGGCGCTGTAGTCGGTGAACAGCGGGATGCTGGTGAGGACGTTGAACAGGCCGTAGACCAGCAGTCCCACGGTGATGACGCGGTCGGCGAAGCGGCGTCGCCGCTTCAGATCCGCATCGATCGAGTCCTCCCCGGCCGATGCCGCAGGGGCCGGAGCGGCCGACGGGGTGGGTGCGGGGACCGGCGGCGCGGAAGCCGTGTGCCGACCGCTGTCGAGGTCCCACGTCGCATCGGGCTGTCGGATGCGGCGGCGCTGCTCCTCGGGCGTCGCATATTCGCCGAACTGCGGCCGCGGACGGGATCCGCTCTGCTCGGGCGCGGTCATCGGTCACCTCGCCCCGCAGCGCGTCCGCCGCGACGATCGGCATCACCACGAAGCTCCTTGGGCAGAGAGAAGATCAGATCCTCCTCGGCGGTCTTGACCTCTTCGACATCGCGGTATCCGGCGTGGGCCAGGTCATCGAGCACCTGCTGGACGAGCACCTCGGGAACAGAGGCGCCGCTGGTCACCCCCACCGTCTCGACGCCCTCGAGCCACTCCTGACGCACCTCGTCGGCGTAGTCGACGCGGTACGCCGCCGCGGCACCGTACTCAAGGGCGACCTCGACCAGCCGCACGGAGTTGGACGAGTTCGCCGACCCGACGACGATCACGAGGTCGGCGTCCTTGGCGACCTTCTTGATCGCGACCTGGCGGTTCTGCGTCGCGTAACAGATGTCGTCGGAGGGCGGGTCCTGCAGGTGCGGGAAGCGTTCACGCAATCGCCGCACCGTCTCCATCGTCTCGTCGACCGAGAGCGTGGTCTGCGAGAGCCACACCACCTTCGACGGGTCCTTGACCTCGACGGTGGCCGCATCGGCCGGGGAGTTGACGACGGTCACGTGGTCCGGAGCCTCGCCGGCGGTGCCTTCGACCTCCTCATGGCCGTCGTGGCCGATGAGCAGGATCTCGTAGTCGTCGCGGGCGAACCGGACCGCCTCGCGATGCACCTTCGTCACCAGTGGGCAGGTGGCGTCGATGGCCTGCAGGCCGCGGTCCGCGGCTCCCGCGACGACCGCCGGGGACACCCCGTGCGCGCTGAAGACCACATGTGCCCCCTCGGGGACCGCGTCGACCTCCTCGACGAACACCGCCCCCCGCTGCTCGAGCTCGCCGACCACGTGGCGGTTGTGCACGATCTCCTTACGTACGTACACCGGTGCCCCGTACCGCTCGAGGGCCTTCTCCACGGCGATGACCGCGCGATCCACACCCGCGCAGTATCCGCGAGGTGCCGCCAACAGCACCCTCTTGCGTCCGGTCACGGGGATATCCTGGAGCCGTTCCCGCCTCCCCGGCACACGGGGGGCCGGGAGGCTGACAGCCACTGCGGGCGCGGTCGTGGTCACCCTTCGATTCTACGGGCGCGGCCTGAACGGGCGCCCCGCACCAGGAAAGGACCCGATGACCTCCTTCGCCGCCGAACCCGTCGCCGGGCAGGCCCCGCCGCCCGACTCGGTCGCACCGCGCGATTCCACCTCGTCGGCTCCGACCTCCGTCGGGCGCCTCAACGACACCATCCGGGGATTCATCGAGCGCTGGGGATCGGTGTGGGTCGAAGGAGAGATCACCAGCTGGAACGTGCGGGGCGGCAACATCTACGGCCGGATCAAGGATCTGACCACCGACTCCACGGTCTCGGTGCGCCTGTGGTCTTCGGTCCGCCAGCGGATGCGGGGCGAGTTCACCGTCGGCGACCACGTCGTGGCGTGTGTGAAGGCCGACTACTACACCCGGACGGGGGACTTCAGCTTCGGGGTGTCCTCCCTCCGACAGGTGGGCCTGGGCGAGCAGCTCGAACGGATCGAGCGGCTCCGTGCGCAGTTGCGGTCCGAGGGCCTCTTCGACGCGGCGCGCAAGCGCCCGATCCCTTTCCTGCCGCACACGATCGGCCTGATCACCGGAGAGCGCTCGGACGCCGAGAAGGATGTACACCGCAACGCCGAGCTGCGCTGGCCTCAGGTGGAGTTCCGCACCCGGCACGCCGCCGTCCAAGGCGACCGGTGTGTACCCGAGACCATCGCCGCCCTACAGGCGCTGGACGCCGATCCGGACGTGGACGTGATCGTCATCGCCCGCGGCGGCGGCGACCCGCAGACCCTGCTCGGGTTCAGCGACGAGCGACTCCTGCGTGCGGTGGCGGCGGCCCGGACCCCCGTGGTGAGCGCGATCGGTCATGAGAACGACCGCCCGCTCCTGGACGAGGTCGCCGATCTGCGCGCGTCCACCCCGACCGACGCGGCGAAGCGGGTGGTCCCCGACGTGGCCGAGCAGCGCGCGCTGGTCGCGCAGTTGCGCGCACGCCTGAGCAGCCGCCTGACCCAACGGGTCTCCCACGACATCAGCCAGCTGGAGCATGTCCGCTCGCGGCCGGTGATGCGGAACCCGCAGACGATGCTCGAGTCGCGCTCGCACCACCTGTGGGTGCAGGTCTCACGCGGCCGCGAGACGATCGAACGACGCGTGGATGCGCAACGTCGCCGCACCGCGGAGCTGCGCGCCGCGTTGCGCGCCCTCTCCCCCGACTCCACCCTCGCGAGGGGGTATGCGATCGCCCATCTCGACGACGGGGCGATCATCCGTGAGGCCGCGCAGGCGCCCACGGGGACGCCGGTGGCGATCACCGTCGGGTCGGGGTCGTTCGCCGCACGCTCCGAGGGTGCGACCGCCGACTCCGCCCGCCCCGCGGCGGCGGAGCAACAGCCGTCGGCGGCGTCCCCGGCACCGCCTAGGATGGAGACATGACCGAGACGCAGGGCCCCGTCACCGACGTCGCGGATCTGTCGTTCGAAGACGCCCGCGACGAATTGGTCAGTGTCGTCGCGCAGTTGGAACAGGGCGCGCCGACCCTCGAGGAGTCGCTGCGGCTGTGGGAGCGCGGGGAGGCGCTCGCACAGCGGTGCGAACAGTGGTTGCTCGGCGCCAAGCGCCGCCTCGATGCGGCCCGTTCGACGCCCGACGACGACGCCCCCTCGGGTGCCGCGTCGTGATGGCCAAGGAGCCCCGCGTCGTCGCAGAGCTCGGCCGTCCTGAGACCCCCGGTGAGACCGCCGCGCGTAAGGCGGCGTCCTCCGCCGCCTACCGATCCAGCAAGACCGTCCGGAACCTCGTCGTCGCACTCCTGGTGACCCTCGGGATCGTCGCGGTGATCATCCTCGGCGTGCCGCGGGGAGAGGTCCCGACGACGGAGATCGATGTCGCCGAGACCGCGCAGCGGATCGAGTCGGGAGGAGACTCCGGCCTGATCGTGCCGGAACTTCCCGACACCTGGCGCGTCAACAGCGCCGTCGTCGAAAGCGACGACGCGGTCCGCGCCTGGACCATCATCTACGTGCCCGAATCCGGCCAGGGATATCTGCGTGTCGAGCAGGGCTTCGAAGCCGACGACGCGTGGGCCTCGCGGGTGCTCCGCGGGGCCGAGACCGAAGACACCGTCACCATCGACGGCATCACGTGGGACCGCTACGACGTCTCCGGCGCCGGCGAGACCGGGAACATCACCCAGGGGTTCGCCACGCAGGCCGGGCCCGACACCATCCTCATCTACGGCGACACCGACGACGGGAGCCTCGTTGTTGCCGCCGAGTCGGTCGCCGATCAGATCCGACAGCTGCAGGAGGAATCGTGAGCACCCTCACCCCCACACGCGCCTGGACCGACATGGCCGCCGGGAACCGTCGATTCGTCGCCGGTGAGCCGCACCACCCGCGCCAAGACGTCGAGCGACGTCACGAGCTCGCCGCGGCGCAGAAGCCGGTGGCGGCACTGTTCGGGTGCTCGGATTCACGCCTGTCGGCCGAGATCATCTTCGACCAGGGCCTCGGCGACCTCTTCGTCGTCCGCAACGCCGGGCAGGTCATCTCCGACTCGGTGGTGGGCAGCCTGGAATACGCCGTGGCGGTGCTGGAGGTGCCGCTGATCGTCGTGCTCGGTCACGACGCGTGCGGTGCCGTGCGCGCCGCGATGGACAGCACCGCCGTCGACGCCGCACCCCTGCCGCCGCGCATCTGGCGTCAGGTCGCGCCGATCGTGCCGGCCGCACGCCGGCTCCAGCAGCTGAACCCCGGCGCACCGCTGAATCCGGAGGAGGTCGGGCGCGAGCACCTTCGCGCGACCGTCGCGGAGCTGTTGCACTCGAGCGAGCTGATCAGCGACGCCGTCGCCGCCGGCACCGTCGGTGTCGTCAGCGCCAACTACCGCTTGTCCGAGGGCACGGCCGTGCCCGACACCATCGTGGGCGTCGAGGGCGCCTGAGCGACCTGAGAAACGGGAGGAACGACGACGTGACCGACACCGAGTACCGCATCGAGCACGACACCATGGGCGAGGTGCGCGTGCCCAAGAACGCGCTCTACGCGGCGCAGACCCAACGCGCGGTCGAGAACTTCCCCGTCTCCGGCGATCCGCTGGACCCGGCGCAGATCGTCGCCCTCGCGCGCATCAAGAAGGCCGCTGCGCTGGCCAACAAGGAGCTCGGCACCCTCGACGGCGCGATCGCCGACGCGATCGCCGGCGCCGCCGACGAGATCATCGCCGGCTCGCACATCGACCAGTTCCCGATCGACGTGTACCAGACCGGCAGCGGGACCAGCTCGAACATGAACATGAACGAGGTGCTCGCGACCCTCGCGACCCGCTCGCTCGGTTCCCCCGTGCATCCCAACGACCACGTCAACGCCTCGCAGTCCTCGAACGACGTGTTCCCCACGTCGGTGCACATCGCCGCCACGCAGGAACTCATCGACGACCTCATCCCCGGACTCGACCACCTCGCCGTGGCGCTGGAGGCCAAGGCCGAGGAGTGGAAGGAGGTCGTCAAGTCCGGTCGCACCCACCTGATGGACGCGACCCCGGTCACGCTCGGACAGGAGTTCGGCGGCTACGCCCGTCAGATCCGTCTCGGTATCGAGCGCGTGCAGGCCGTCATCCCCCGTGTCGCGGAGGTCCCCCTGGGCGGCACGGCCACCGGGACCGGGATCAACACCCCGCTGGGCTTCCCGCAGAAGGTCCTCGAGCTGATCGTCTCCGACACCGAACTGCCGATCACCGAGGCCAAGGACCACTTCGAAGCCCAGAGCGCCCGCGACGCGCTGGTCGAGGCATCCGGAGCGCTCCGGACCGTCGCCGTTTCGCTGACCAAGATCAACAACGACCTGCGCTGGATGGGCTCCGGCCCGAACACCGGGCTCGGCGAGCTGCACATCCCCGACCTCCAGCCCGGGTCCTCGATCATGCCCGGCAAGGTCAACCCGGTCATCCCGGAGGCCACACTCATGGTCTGCGCCCGCGTGATCGGAAACGACGCGACGATCGCGTGGGCCGGCGGCTCGGGGGCGTTCGAGCTGAACGTGGCCATCCCGGTGATGGGCACCGCACTGCTCGAGTCGATCTCGCTGCTCGCCAACGCCAGCCGACTCCTGGCCGACAAGACCATCGACGGGCTGCGTGCCAACGTCGAGCGTGCCGCCGCCTTCGCGGGGATGTCGCCGTCGATCGTGACGCCGCTGAACAAGGTCATCGGCTACGAGGCCGCCGCCAAGATCGCCAAGCACTCGGTCGCCGAGGGCATCACGGTGCGCGAAGCGGTCATCGCCCTCGGATACGTCGAGCGGGGCGAGATCACCCTCGAGCAGCTCGACGAGAAGCTCGACCTGCTCTCGATGACCCATCCGGGCTGATCGTGACCGCCGGGGCCCCTCGGCGCGATAATCGGGACATGTCCGCCCTTTCCCGTCCGCTGTCCGCACGTGCGCGGATCCTCGCCGCGATCGTGACGGTCGCGGCCGTCGGACTGATCGTCGTCGGCGGCGTCACGTTCCTGGCACAGCGGGAACGCACGCTGACCGCCGTCGACGAGCGCCTGCGCACGCAGGTGGAGCAGCTGCGTACGGTGGCGGTCACCACCGACGACACCGCCGGAGACGCACCGGCGGACGAGGGCGCTTCCGGCGACGATCTGGTGTTGGAGGACTTCGCGTCGGTGGAGGAGTACCTGCAGACCGCGGTCGCCCGGCTCGTGCCGGCGCGCAACGAGGGGTCGGCTGCGATCGTCGACGGGGAGGTGCGGTTCCGCCCGACCACGTTGTCGGGGTTCGACATCGCCGACGACAGCGAGCTGGTGGAGGCCGTGCTGACCGAGGTGGAAGACGCGGGCGGCACCGTTCTCGGCACGGTGTCGACCGAGCACGGCACTCTGCGGTACATCGCCATCCCCGTCGAACGGGAAGGCGACCCGGCGTCGGGTGTCTATGTGCGAGCCGTCGATCTCGACGCCGAACTGCAGCCGGTGATGGCCTCGATGATCACCTTCGGGGCCGTCGCCCTCGCGGTGGTCGTCGCGATCGGCTTCGTCGCCTGGTTCGTCGCCGGTCGCCTCCTCTCGCCCATCCGACATCTGCGTGACGCCGCCGACACCATCACGTTGGCGGACCTGTCGCCCCGGCTGAAACCGCAGGGCAACGACGACATCTCCGACATGACCCGCACGGTCAATGAAATGTTGGACCGTCTGGAGGGGTCCGTCGACGTGCAACGGCAGTTGCTCGACGATGTGCGTCATGAGCTCAAGACCCCGATCACGATCGTCCGTGGCCATCTGGAGATGATGAACCCCGACGACCGCGACGATGTGATCGCCACACGCGACATCGGGATGGCCGAGCTGGACCGGATGACACGTCTGGTCAGCGACATCGATCTGCTGGCCACCGTCGAAGGGGACGAGTTCGACATGAAGCCGGTGAGCCTGGCGGTGTTGACGGCGCGGATCGGGGAGTTGGTCGCGGTCATCCCCGGGCACCGGTGGCGGATCGAACACACCGCCCGCGGCAAGGTCGTCGGCGACGAGGACCGCTTGTTGCAGGCCTGGCTCCAGCTCGCCGACAACGCCGCGAAGTACACACCCGACGGATCGCCCATCGAGATCGGGAGCACGCTGGAACCCTCGGGCGCGCGGCTGTGGGTTCGCGATCACGGTGCAGGCATCCCTCGCGCGCAGCGGCATCGGATCTTCCGGCGCTTCGATCGCGCCCAGGGCGCCCGCCCCGTGGGAGGCTCGGGGCTGGGGCTGGCGATCGTCGACGCGATCGCGAAAGGTCACGGCGGTCACTGCCAGGTGACCGACACCTCCGGTGGCGGGGCGACGTTCACGATCCACCTGCCCTCCCCGACTTCCGAATTGCCCGCACCGGTTCGTGCCGGAGACGTCCTGCAGAGAGAGGCCTCGTCGTGACCCTGATCCTCATCGTCGAAGACGAACCGCGCATCGCGTCTTTCGTCAAGCGGGGCTTGAACGCCGCGGGCTACGGGACCGCCATCGTCGAGGACGGTGCCGAAGCGCTCGCCCGCGCACTCGAGGACGACGTCTCGCTGGTGTTGCTCGACGTGGGCCTGCCGACCCTCGACGGGTTCGAGGTGTTGCGGCGACTGCGGGCGCACGGTTCGGCCGTCCCGGTGATCATGCTCACGGCGCGCTCGAGCACGCGTAACACCGTCGACGGGCTCGATGCCGGGGCGAACGACTACGTCCCGAAACCGTTCACCTTCGACGAGCTGCTCGCCCGTATCCGGTCCCGTCTGCGCGAACACGCCCAGCCGGCCGGGACCGCCGTCTCGCACGGGGATGTCACGCTCGACATCCTCGGCCGACGCGCGACCGTGGCCGGCCGGGAGGTCGAACTCTCCGCGCGGGAGTTCGCCCTCGCCGAGCAGTTCCTGCGCAGCCCCGGACGCGTGCTCAGCCGAGAGCAGCTACTCAGCCGCGTGTGGGGACTCGACTTCGATCCCGGCTCGAACGTCGTGGACGTGTACGTGCGGTACCTCCGCGGGAAGCTCGGTTCCCACCACATCGTCACGGTGCGCGGGGCAGGCTACCGCTGGGAGTGATCCCCGCAGACGGCGGCGGGCCACGTCACCGGCCCGCCGCTGTCTGGTCGCCGATCACGACAATTCGCCGGCCTCCAGCAGCTCGGTGACCAGCGCGGCGATCGCCGAACGCTCCGAACGCGTCAGCGTGACGTGCGCGAACAGGTCATGTCCCTTGAGCGTCTCGATCACCGACGCGACACCGTCGTGGCGGCCGACGCGGAGGTTGTCACGTTGTCCGACGTCATGCGTGAGAACGACGCGGGAGTTCTGGCCGATGCGGCTCAGCACCGTCAGCAAGACGTTCCGCTCGAGCGATTGCGCCTCGTCGACGATCACGAACGCGTCGTGCAGCGAGCGCCCGCGGATGTGGGTCAGCGGTAGCACCTCGAGCAGGCCGCGCTCGACCACCTCGTCGAAGACGTTGCTCGAGACGATCGAACCGAGCGTGTCGAAGACCGCCTGACCCCACGGGTTCATCTTCTCGCCCTGGTCACCGGGCAGGTAGCCCAGCTCCTGACCGCCGACGGCATACAGCGGGCGGAAGACGATGATCTTCTTCTGCTGCTGTCGCTCCAGCACCGACTCCAGACCGGCGCACAGCGCCAGCGCCGACTTCCCGGTCCCGGCACGCCCACCCAGCGAGACGATCCCGACATCCGGGTCCATCAGCAAGTCGATCGCGATGCGCTGCTCGGCGGACCGGCCGTGGAGGCCGAACATGTCGCGGTCGCCCCGCACGAGCCGGTACGAGCCGTCGCCGGTGACCCGTCCCAGCGCAGAACCCCGCTCGGAGTGGATGATCAGACCCGTGTTGACCGGGAGGCCGACGACCTCTTCGCTGACCGCGACCTCACTCTCGTAGAGGTCGCTGATGTCATCGCCGGAGACGTCGATGGAGGCGATTCCCGTCCACCCGGAGTCCACGGCCTGCTCGGCGAGGTACTCCTCGGCGCTGATGCCGAGCGAGGCGGCCTTCACACGCATCGGCATGTCTTTGGAGACCACGACGACCTCGGTCCCGTCCTGCGACAGGTGCGCCGCCACCGCGAGGATGCGCGAGTCGTTGTCACCCAGGCGCATACCCGACGGGAGCACGGAGGCGTCGGTGTTGTTCAGCTCGACGCGCAGCGTGCCGCCCTCGCCGATCGGGAGGGGGAAGTCGAGTCGACCGTGCTCGGTGCGCAGATCGTCCAGGAGCCGCAACGCCTGACGGGCGAAGTACCCGATCTCGGGGTCGTGGCGTTTCCCCTCGAGTTCGGAGATCACCACCACGGGGATGACGACGTTGTGTTCGGCGAAGCGTGAGATCGCACGCGGATCGCTCAGCAGAACCGAGGTGTCCAGCACATAGGTCCGAAGGGCCTGATCGCGTTCTTCCGGGGATGTCTCCCCGATGCTCGCGATCCCCTCGTCCTGTCGGCGCTGCTTGTGTGGTGCTCGTGAGGTCACAACCCACTCCCCGCTCCGGGTCCCGTACCCGGGATCTCGAGTCGACCGTGGGTCACGAGTCGCGATCCTTCGAGGCCGACCCGATCAGGCGCCTTGCCCGATGCCTTGAAGCTACGACCGCCGGGCGCGAGGCGCCATCCCGACACGCGGATCGATCGTTACGTGCCGGTGAATTCCCGGATGCGCGGATGTGACGCGACCGCGTCAGCTGCCGTAGCGGCGGTCACGTTCGGCGTAGTCGCGCATCGCGCGCAGGAAGTCGACCTCGCGCAGGTCGGGCCCGAGCGCCTCGACGAAATAGAACTCGCTGTGCGCGGACTGCCACAGCAGGAAATCGCTGAGGCGCTGCTCGCCGGAGGTCCGGATGACCAGATCCGGGTCGGGCTGGCCACCGGTGTAGAGGTGCTCGCCGATCTGCTCCGGCGTGAGGCTCTCGGCCAGATCTTCCAAAGACCCGCCCTGGCGGTGGTGGGCGGCGATGAGGCTGCGGACCGCGTCGACGATCTCCCCGCGACCGCCGTAGCCGACGGCGAGGTTCACATGCAGACCGGTGTGACCCGACGTGCGCCGCTGCGCGTCCGCGAGGACGGCGGCCAGCCCCTGGGGGAGATTGTCGGATCTGCCGACGTGCTGCACCCGCCAATCCCGCTCGTGCGACAACTCCTCGGCCAGCTCCGCGATGATCTCCACGAGGTCGGACAACTCCTGCGAGTCACGCTTGCGGAGATTGTCGTTGGAGAGCAGATAGAGCGAGACGACCTTCACGCCGATGTCGTCGCACCACCGTAGGAATTCCCGCATTTTGGCGGCACCGGCACGATGGCCGTGCGCCGCGGAGTCGAATCCCAGTTGACGCGCCCAGCGGCGGTTTCCGTCGATCATCATGGCGACGTGGTGCGGGACCGTCTCCGGCGTGAGGCTGCGGCGGAGGCGCCCGATGTAGAGGCGGTAGAGCGGCCCTCTGCCCTGCTTCAACTCGGTCACCTCCCCAACCTACCGCCGACGCTTCCGACGCGCGGGGCGAGGTCGTGTGCGCCCGGTGGCATACATCGACGCGTACGCTCGGATCATGGCCCGCCGCGAGCGCATGAACGTGTCCGACGAGGGCGCCAAGATGCCCGAGCTCCCCCTGCTCGAAGCGACCGCCGTCAGCGCGCAGACCGAGCTGAAGCCGAGCTGGCGGGGATGGATCCACGCCGCGACGTTCCCCGTCGCGATCGCCGCGGGCATCGTTCTCATCGCGCTCGCGCAGGGCGCGCCGGCGAAGTGGTCGTCTGCGGTGTTCATGGCGACCTCGCTGCTGTTGTTCGGCAACTCCGCTCTTTACCACCGCTTCGACTGGAAGCCGAAGATGCGCGCCACGCTCAAGCGCATCGATCACGCGAACATCCTGCTCCTGATCGCCGGAACGTACACGCCGATCGCGGTGCTCGCCCTGCCCACCCCGAAGGCGGTGCTGCTGCTGTCCCTGGTGTGGGGCGGCGCGATCCTCGGGATCCTGTTCCGAGTGTTCTGGATCGACGCCCCACGATGGCTCTACGTCGCCCTCTACCTGGTGCTGGGATGGGCCGCGGTGATGTACATGGCGGATCTGTTCGCCGCCAGTCCCGCCATGATGATCCTCGTCATCGTGGGCGGCCTGCTCTACACGTTCGGCGCGGTCGTCTACGCGCTCAAGCGCCCGAACCCGTGGCCGGGGCACTTCGGTTTCCACGAGATCTTCCACGTGTGCACGGTGCTGGCGTTCCTGTGCCACTGGACGGCGTGCCTGCTGATCGCGCTGCACCCGGCCTATCACGCCGGGTGAGTCGACCGCCGATTCACCGCCCGGGCTGCTCCCCGGACTCGTCCGCGGACGCCTCATCCGAGGGCGACCGGCCCTCCTGTCTATGCGCGGCCTCTTCGGCGTCGAGCTGCTCGTCGATGTCCGCGCGGATGCGGCCGCGACGGATGCGGCGCATCATGTCGGTGATGAGAAGGATCACCACGACTCCCAGCAGGGCGAACACGAGGAAGCCCCATGGGCCGGGGGTCACCAGATCAGGGTCGACGACCTCGCTCGAGAGGGTCCTGGGTGCCACGGTCGCCAGGGCGACGAGCGCATCGTGCATGTTTCCCCGATCCGCGCCGAAGCGCATAGCCTGGTCTTCCAGCCTAATCTTCCGGAGCACCACCGATGACGACCCCCGATGAACTCGACGACCGGTACGGTCGCACACCGTCGCGTCGTCGACGGCTCGTGGCGGCCCTGGCGATCGGGGTCGGCGTCGTCGCGGCCGGCGCGATCGCCTGGGGCGCCGTGAGCAACGTGCTCGACGACGTGGACGTCGAGACCGTCGCCTTCGACGTCGTCGACGAGCACTCGGTGTCGCTGAGCTTCCAGGTGGCCGCACCCGCCGGCCGCGACGTCGCCTGCGCTCTGGAGGCGCGCGATCCCGATCACGGAGTGGTCGGATGGAAGATCGTCGAGTACCCGGCATCGACGCAGCACACGATCGCCATCCGCGAGGTGATCCCGACCCTCGCGGAGGCCACGACGGGTTTTGTCAACTCGTGCTGGGTGACATAGTCTTTCGAGACACAGGCGACTGACGCCCCGGCCGATGCCGGGGCGTTTCGGTTATCCGCACCGGATTCTCACGACGAGCCCATCCGAACCGAAGGAGATTGACGTGTCTAACGACGCCCAGGTGACGTTCCTCACGCAAGAGGCCCATGACCGGCTCACCGCCGAACTCGAGCACCTCTCGACCACCGGACGGGAGGAGATCGCCAAGCGCATCGAAGCGGCGCGCGAGGAGGGCGACCTCAAGGAGAACGGCGGCTACCACGCGGCCAAGGACGAACAGGGCAAGCAGGAGGCCCGCATCCGCACGCTGCAGGCGCTGCTGAAGTCCGCCAAGGTCGGCGACACCCCCCAGAGCCACGGCATCGTCGAGCCGGGCACCGTCGTCACCGCCGTCATCGCCGGTGGCGAGGAGACCTTCCTGCTGGGCAACCGCGAGATCGCCGGCGGGACCGAGCTCGACGTGTACAGCGAGGTCTCGCCGCTGGGCGAGGCGATCATCGGCCGCAAGGAGGGCGAGAAGGTCTCGTACACCGCCCCCAACGGCAAGGACATCTCGGTGGAGATCGTCAAGGTCGAAACCTACGACGGGCAGTGACCTCCCGCCATCGACGGCGGCGCATCGACGACGGGCCGTCTCGCCGCGTGTGACACACGCCGCGAGGCGGCCCGCGGTCGTTCTCAGTCGGTGACGACCGTCGCGGTGAACCCGGCCTGCTCCAAGGTCGAGATCACGTGGGCGCGGTGTTCGGCGCCTCGGGTCTCGACGCTCAACTGCAGGATCACCTCGGAGATCTGCAGCCCCTGGCCGTGCCGGGTGTGGAGCACCTCGATGACGTTCGCGCCGGCGAGCGCGAGCAGCTCCGACACCCTCGCGAGCTGGCCGGGACGGTCCGGCAGCGGGATGCGCAGGCTCATGTAGCGGCCGGAGGCCGCGAGCCCGTGGGCGACCACGCGCTGCAACAGGAGCGGGTCGATGTTGCCGCCGGACAGCACGGTCACCGTGGGGCCGGTGGCGGTGATCTTTCCGGCGAGGATCGCTGCGACGCCGACCGCGCCCGCGGGTTCGACGACCTGCTTGGCACGCTCCAGCAGCACCAGCAGGGCGCGGGCGATGTCATCCTCGGTCACGGTAACGACCTCGTCGACGAGGTCGTGGATGATCTCGAACGGGAGATCGCCGGGACGGGCCACCGCGATGCCGTCGGCGATCGTCGGACGCGTCTCGACCTCGAGCGGTTCGCCCGCCGCCATCGACGCAGGATAAGCGGCGGAATTCTCCGCCTGGACACCGATGATGCGCACGTGACGCCCCTCGGCCGCGGCACGCGCCTTGACCGCGGCGGCGACACCGGCCAGCAGACCACCCCCGCCGATGCCCAGCACCACCGTCTCCACCTCGGGCACCTCGTCGTAGAGCTCCATGCCCAGCGTCCCCTGTCCGACGATCACGTCGCGGTGGTCGAAGGGGTGGATGAGCACGGCGCCGGTGCGATCGGCGTACTCGGCGGCCAGTCGCAGTGGGGTCTCGACCGTGGCACCTTCGAGGACGACGTCGGCACCGTACCCTCGCGTGGCCAACAATTTGGGCACCGGAACGCCCAACGGCATGAAGATCGTCGCGGGGATCCCGAGCGTCTGCGCCGCCAGGGCGACACCCTGCGCGTGATTGCCGGCGGAGGCGGCGACGACACCGCGCTCCCGCTCGGCCTCGCTCAGCCGGGAGAGCCGATAGGTCGCTCCGCGGATCTTGAACGACCCGGTGCGCTGCAGATTCTCGAGCTTGAGGTGCACGGGCACTCCGAGCAGGTCGGAGAGGAACTGCGAGCGGTCGGTCGGGGTTCGTGCGATGACGCCGTCCAGAGTGCGGGCGGCATCGGTGAACTCTTCGATAGTGGGTGCGCTCACGCGCGCGTCCTCCTGGTTCTCGGGACGGTGGTCCAGATCAGATCCGCGGTGGCCCGCGGGTCGGCGCCGGTCTCCCAGGCGCGTTCGCTCAGATAGACAGCGACGACGTTGACGAAGGCAGCCAGGGGAACCGCGAACAGCGCGCCCGGGATGCCCGCGACCATCGCACCGCCGGCGACGACGAGCACGACCGCGAGCGGGTGCACCTTGACCGCCGAACCCATCAGCAACGGCTGGAGGACATGGCCTTCGAGTTGCTGGACCCCCAGCACCACCACGAGCATCCACAGTGCGATCCAGGGCCCGCTGTACACGAGGGCGAGGAACACCGCGAGCGCGCCGGTGATGACGGCGCCCACGAACGGGATGAACGCGCCGAGGAAGACCAACACGCCGATGGGGATCGCCAACGGCACACCCAGCAGAGCCGCACCCAACCCGATGCCGATCGCATCGATCGTGGCGACCAGCAACTGGGTCCGGGCGTAGTTGATGACGGTCACCCAGCCCGCCTTGGCGGCGCCGTCCACGGCCGCCCGCGCACGCGTGGGGAACAGTTTGACGGTCCACCGCCAGATGCCGGCGCCGTCGGCGAGCAGCGTGATGAGGATGAAGACGGCCAGGAATGCACCCGTGACCACGTGGCCGAGCGTGGTGCCGATCGCGAGGGCTCCGGACCACAGCAGCTCCGCCTGCTGTTGCAGCAACGTCCCGGCCTGCCCCAGTAGATCGTCGATCTGCTCTTCGGTGAGATGCAACGGCCCCTGCACGAGATAGTCCCGGAACTCCGCCGCTGCCTCGACCGTGCGAACTTGCACGGAAGGCCATTCCGCGGATACCTGCCACGTGACCAGCCACACCAGTCCGGCGACCACCGCCAACGTACCCAGCAGGGACAGGACGATCGCCACCCACCGCGGGAACCGGTGCCGGATCATCCACGCGAAGAACGGCCACAGCAACGCCGTGACGAGGATGGCGACCATGAGGGGGATGATCAGGAGCTTCAGCTGGATGATCAGCCAGATGAGGACACCGACGGCGGCAGCGATCAACAGGAAGCGCCACGCGTACTCTGCCGTCAGCCGCAGCCCCCGGGGCACCTGTCCGCTCAACTCTCCCGAGACGATGCGCGTGCGGTCGCGGAGTGCGGAGAAGAACGAGCCACGGGACGTGTCGTCAGGACCGTTCATCATGCCAGTCTAGGAGGTCCCCGGCTCGAGGTCGGGCCCCGCTAGGCTGACCGCGTGAAGGCGACCCTGAGCACGGTGGAGGCGCGGCGCGTCGCATTGGCCGCCCAGGGCTTCGGCATGCCGCCGATCGACGGGAGTGCGGGCACCCGTGCGCTCGCGGCGACGATCCGGCGCCTGCGGACCCTGCAGATCGACTCGGTCAACGTGTTCGCCCGGTCGCACTACATGCCGCTGTTCTCGCGCCTCGGCGCGTACGAAACCGACGCGCTGGACCGTCTGCTGTTCACCGGCAAGCCGTCGTTCGTCGAGTATTGGGCCCATGTGGCCGCCTTCATCCCGGCTGCGGACTGGGGCCTGTTCGACTTCCGGATGCAGGAGATGAGGCGCCGGCATGATGCCCCGGCGGGCTGGACGCGACGCCACGCGGACACCGTCGCATGGGTGCGCGACGAGTTGGCCTCCCGTGGACCGTTGCGTCCCGCGCAGATCGAACGGGACGCCCGACACTCGTCGCGCGGCCCCTGGTGGGACTGGGACGAGGTCAAATCGGCGCTGGAGTATCTGTGGCTTTACGGCGAGGTGGCCATCGCCGGTCGGCGAGGGTTCGAACGGCGGTACGGATTGGCCTCACAGGTGATCCCCGACGCCGCACGCGTGCCGGTCCCGCGCGAGGAGGCGATCCGCGAACTCGTCTCACGCGCCGCGGCCGCGTACGGCGTCGCGACCGCATCCGACCTCGCCGATTACTGGCGGATCCGGGACCGCAGAGCCGTCCTGACAGCGGTGCACGACCTCGTCGACGCCGGCGAGCTCTCCCCCGTCGCCGTCGAGGGATGGCGCGTCGGCGGCCGCCCGGCACCGGCGTGGGTGCACCGCTCGGCCCGCCTGCCCCGTCGGATCGACGCGGCCGCGATCCTCACCCCGTTCGACCCGGTCGTGTGGTTCCGGGAGCGGGCCGCGCGGCTCTTCGACTTCGAGTACCGCATCGAGATCTACACCCCCGCCGCACGACGCCGGTACGGCTACTACTCGCTTCCGATCGTGGTCGGAGACGACGTCGTGGGGCGCACCGACCTCAAGGCCGACCGCGCCCGTGGTCGGCTGCTCGTGCAGTCGGCGTGGTGGGAGCCCGGGGCTCCTCCGGATGCCGCCGAGCGCGTCGCCGAGCGACTACGCGCGGCCGCGGCGTGGCAGGGGCTCGACACGGTGTCGGTTTCCCACTGGGGCGACGCGACCGACGATCTGGCCGGTGCGCTCGGCGACGCCGCGCGACACGACGCCGGGCCGTCGAGCCCGCACGGCACAGCCGCCCCGGTCGACGGGCCGCCCTCCCCCGAGGGATTCGCGGTGGCCTCGTGAGTCGTCGAGTCCTCCTCGGCGGGGTCGGCCTGCTGACCGTCGCGGCAGTGATCGCCGCGGCCTGGTGGTTGCTCGCGGCCCGCGGCGAGCCGACGGCGCGGGAGACCGCCGAAGACTATCTCGCGGCACTCGAGCGCGGCGACGTCGCGCAGATCGAGGTCCTCCGGCGCGATCCTCTGCCGGAGGGTGCCGCGGAGGCGTTCTCCGGAGCGCGGTCGGTCACCGATGCACGTGTCGAGACGATCGACACGAGCCGGGCCAGCCGCGCCACCGTCGAGGCCTCGGCCGTCTTCGGCGACACGCGCAGGCAGATCCCCTTCACCGTGCTCTCGCAAGGCGACGGTGCCCACGTGGTCATCGACGACCTCGGCGAGCTGACCGCATCGACCTCACCCGGTGATGCCGTTCAGGTCGGGGGCACGAGCATCTCCGACGGGGCCTCGATCCCGCTCCTTCCCGCCCGGTACCCGCTCGCGCCGTTGCCTGCCGAGGTGCTCACCGGCGCCGACGAGGTCGCGATCAGTTCGCAGGAGACCGTCGAGGTGACGCTGGATGCGGCGCTGGCCGACGACGCCGTCGCGACGGTACAGTCGGCGATCGAAGCGTACGCCGACGACTGCACCGCCCGCGCGGATGCCGGCCCGGCCGCGTGCGGATTCGATGTGCCTTGGCCGGCCGACTTCGATTCCGTCGAGACGATCACCTACCGTGTCGATGTCTATCCGACCGTCCAGGAATTCTCGCTCGGCGACGCCGTCTACGCCTCGGACGGCGTCGTCGTGGCGACCGTGCGCGGCGAACCGCGCGGCGGTGGCGACGGGGAACGGACCTACCGCACCGAGGACTGGTCCCTGCGCGGGACGCTCTCCTTCGAGGACACGCGCGCCGTGGTCAGCGTGTTCTGACCGCTCAGAACGAGCCGCCGATGTCGTGGAGGCGTTCGATGCGATCGGGGATCGGCGGGTGGGTCGCGAACAGCTTCGCGAACGCCTTCGGTGCCAGCGGGTTGGCGAACCACAGGTGCGCCATCGACGTATTCTCCCGGCGCAACGGCTGGCCGTACCGCTCGAGCTTCGCCAGTGCCGAGGCGAGCCCGTCCGGGTCGCGCGTGGTCAGAGCACTGGTCGCGTCGGCGAGGTACTCGCGCTGACGCGAGATCGCGGCCTGCACCACACCGGCCAACAGGGGCGCGACGATGGCCGCGACGATGCCGAACAGCAGGAACAGGAGCTGAGCCTGCCCGTTGTTGCCCCCGCCGCGCCGCATCCCCCCGAAGAAGGCGGCACGAAGCATGATGTCGGCGAGGATCCCCACCGCGACGACCAGACCGAACACGATCAGCGACACCCGGATGTCGTAGTTACGGATGTGCCCGAGTTCGTGGCCGAGCACGCCCTCCAGCTCACGGTCGGTCATCATCTCGAACAGCCCGGTCGTCACGGTGATCGCCGCTTCCTCGGGCTTGCGACCGGTCGCGAAGGCGTTGGGTGCGGGATCCTCCACGACGTACAGGGTCGGCATCGGTGTGCCGGTCGTGATGCAGAGGTTCTCCACGAGACGGTGGTACCGCGGCGCCTCCTGTTTGGACACCTCCACGGCGCCTGCCATCGCCAATGCCTCACGGTCGGCGAAGAAGTACTGCACGGTGGCGTACCCGGCCGCGAAGATGAGGATGAAACCGGTGACGAACCAGTTGTTTCCGAGCAGCCACCCCGCCAGCCACCCGATCGCACCGAGCACGAGCACGAAACCGATCAGGATGAACCAGGTGTTGCGCTTGTTCCGCGCGATCGCACTGTACACGGTGACTCCCCGTCCTCGAGATCACCCGTGTCGACACCTCAGCCGGATGTCGGTCCGGGTCGCGTCAGAACTGTACGCGTGGCGGCTCGGAGATCGCCGCACCGTCCACGACCTCGAAGAAGTCCCGCTCACTGAAGCCGAGGTTCTTCGCGAAGAGGTTGTTGGGGAAGACCTTGATCTTCGTGTTCAGCTCGCGCACGCCGCCGTTGTAGAACCGGCGCGAGGCCTGGATCTTGTCCTCGGTGTCGACGATCGACTGCTGCAACTGCAGGAAGTTCTGGCTGGCCTGCAGTTGAGGGTAGGCCTCGGCGACGGCGAAGATCGACTTCAGCGCCTGTTGCATATGCCCCTCGGCGACTCCCGCTTCCGCGGGGCCGGCGACGTTGAGTGTCTCAGCGCGAGCGCGCGTGACGTTCTCGAACACGGCCTTCTCGTGTGCGGCGTATCCCTTCACCGCCTCGATGAGGTTCGGCAGAAGGTCGGCGCGACGCTTCAGTTGCACCGTGATGTCGCTCCATGCCTCGTCGACGCGCACGTTCAACTGCACGAGCGAGTTGTAGGTCGCCCACAGGTAGATTCCGGCGATGACGACGATTGCGACGACGATGAGGACCGGGATAAGCCATTCCCACATGCGCCCATCCTATCCAGCGTCGCCGGCACCGCCACGCCCCGACCCCACACTCTCAGCACCCTCCGGGCTCGCCGCTGCCGCGTGGTCGCCGAGAATTCGAGCACAGACCCCCGGAGCGCCATGCCGACCATCCCCCCGACCGACCGTCCTCGCCACGCCGTGGGGGTTCCGCGTTGAGGACCCGCGCGGCGATCGCGGTCGCCGCCCGCACCCCGTTCCCCCAGCTGCTCATTCCGGCGCTCATCGATCTCTGGAGACAGGGGCGGTTCCCGTTCGACCGCCTGATCCGGAGGTATCCGTTCACATCGATCGACCGGGCCCTGGACGACGCCGCGCGCGGCGTCACCGTCAAACCGGTGCTGATCTATTGAGGGTCGCCGTTCACTCGCCGAGTACGCGCGAAAGGTATCTGTTGCCGAACAGCCGATCGGGGTCGAGCCGCTCGCGCAAGGCGAGGAAGTCGTCGAAGCGCGGGTAGAGTTCCCGCAGCTGCGGGGCATCGAGGGTGTGCATCTTCCCCCAGTGGGGGCGCCCGCCGTAGGAGAGCATGATCTGCTCCACCGCTTCGAAGTACTCGGACGGGTCCTCGCGCCAATAGCGGTGCACGGCGATGTACGCCGAATCCCTCCCGTGGGCGGTCGAGAGCCAGCGGTCGTCGGCCGCGGCGAATCGCACCTCGAGGGGGAAGGAGATCGCCCATCCCCGTTCGTCGATGAGCGCGCGCAACCGGTCGAACGCCGGGAGCGCGGATTCGACCGGCAGGGCGTACTCCATCTCACGGAAGCGCACCGAGCGCGAGGTCGCGAACACGCGATGGGAGGCATCGGTGAACTCCCGATCCCCCCACAGCGTGACCGAGGTCCGGGCGATCGTCGGGACGGTCTGCGGCACGGCCTTCGCGACGCCGCACGCGGCCCTGTGCAGCACACCCCCCACCACCGTGTCGTCGACCCATGCACCGAGGACGCCCAGCGGTGCGCGGGGCGCGCTCTCCGGAAGACGCGTGTTCGTCTTGGTCATCGCCTTGTCGGTGTGCGGGAACCAGTAGAACTCGAAGTGGTCGGCCTCCTCCGCCCGCCGATGCAGGTGCTCACGGACGTCATCGAGCGGTTCGGGCCGTTCGACGGCGTGCAGCTGGAAAGCGGGCACGCACTGGATGGTGACCTCCACGAGGACGCCGAGGGCCCCCAGCCCGAGTGCGACGGCGGGCAGGAGATCGGGGTTCTCGTGCTCGGTCACCTGCAGCATCTCGCCGTCGCCGACGATGAGGGACGCCCCGACGACCTGGGTGGCCAGTCCACCGAACCGCACGCCGGTGCCGTGGGTCCCCGTCGAGATGGCGCCCGAGATCGATTGGCGGTCGATGTCCCCGAGGTTCTCCATCGCGAGCCCGTAGGGAGCCAGAAGCTTCGGGATCTGGTGCAGCCGGGTACCGGCGAGGAAGGTCGCACGCCCCCGCTCACGGTCGACGCGCACCAGGCCCGTCAGATCCGTCAGATCCAGGAGTACCCCCGGTGCGACGGCGATACCGGTGAAGCTGTGACCTGCGCCCACGGCTTTGACGGACAGGCCCTGTTCTCGGGCGGCGACGACCGCGCGTGCGACCGCGCCGATACTGCGCGGGAACTCCATCCGCTGCGGGCGCACCGAAGCCGACCGCGCCCAGTTGTGCCACATCGCACCCGGCCGTGTCACAGGAACGCCTTCCCTTCACCTCGATAGGTCGGCTCCTCGCCGATGACCGCCCCGTCCGCGACGAGCGCGAAGCGGTCGACGTGCTCGGCTGTCTCCCCGCTCTTGGCATGCCGGAACCACACCCGGTCCCCGACGCTCACCGTGCGCGCCGCCGCGCCCCGCAGCGGGGTCTGCACCTCTCCGGAGCCCTCCCGTGCCACGGTCTTCAGTCCCGCCGGCCACACCGGTCTCGGCTGACGGGACTCCCGCGCCGGGCCGGAGGCGATCCAGCCGCCGCCGAGGACGGTGGCGATGTCGTCGGAGGGACGACGCACCACCTCCAGCCCGAAGGCGGAGGCGGGGGCCGGGTCGAACCCGCGGTACCCGTCGAACAGGTGACCGGCGAGAAGTCCGCTGCCGGCGGTCACCTCTGTCACCGACGGATCCGCGGCGGTCGATTCGAGCGAGCCGGTCCCGCCCCCGTTGACGAACTCGAGGGACGCGATCTCCCGCAGCGCGGTCACGATCCGGGCTCGACGGTCGTGGAGCTCCGCGCGGGAGCGCCTCTTCATCCACCGCATCATGGGTGCCTCCGGGCCGACGGCGTCGGGTTGCCCCGCGATCTGGGCCTCGTACATCATGAGGCCGACGAGCCGGATTCCCGGACGGGCGACGATCGCCCGTGCCAGACGTGTGACGTCGGAGGTCTCGAACAGCGGCGAGCGGCGCACGCCGACATGCCCGAGCGCAGCCGAGCGCCACGAGGCGTCGGCGTCGATGGCCACGCGCACCTCGGCACGCCCCCGCGCAGGCGCGACGTGGTCGAGCAGGTCGAGCTGCGCGAGATCGTCGACCATGAGGGTCACGCGCGTCACGGAGCGTTCGTCGCGGGCGAGCCGCGCGAGGGCGTCCCGGTCCGCCGAGGGGTATCCGACCACGACGTCCTCGTGCGTCCGGGCGAGCCACAACGCCTCCGGGAGGGGGTAGGCGAGGACACCTGCATAGCCGGGCAGGGCCAGCGTCGACTCGAGTACACCGCGTACCCGCACGGACTTGCTCGCGACGCGGATGGGCACGCCTGCCGCGCGCACGAGCATGTCGAGCGCGTTGTGGCGCAGCGCGTCCACCTCGATCACGGCGCACGGCCCGCTCACCTCGGCGACCGCGTGGGCGATTCCGCCCCAGTACGCCGCAGGATCACGCCATGTCTGTGCCGCCGATTCGCGCGAGAGCAACTCGATCATGTGCCCCCGCTGGGATTCGAACCCAGACTGAAGCGATTTTAAGTCGCCTGCCTCTGCCGGTTGGGCTACGGGGGCGCCGTGGCACCCGCCACGCTACCGGTCAGCGCGCGGCGGCCTTCTCCGTGTCGGCGTCGCCCTTCTTCTCCGGCTCGGCCGGACGCGGCCGGGCCGCGAACTCCTCGAACACGTAGCGGGGGTTCTGCACGCTGGACAGGCTCACGATGTCGCGGCCCAACCACAGGTTGTTCCACCAGCCCCACAGCACGCGGAACTTACGCTCCCACGTGGGCATCGCCAGGCCGTGGTAGCCGCGGTGTGCCAGCCACGCGACGAAGCCCTTCAGGGCGATCTTGCCCGACTGGAAGACACCGTTGTAGAGCCCCAGGCCGGCGACGGCGCCGAGGTTCTTGTGGAAGTATTCCTTGGGTTCCTCGCCACGCAGCACCGCGGTGATGTTCTTGGCCAGCAGCTTCCCCTGTCGCACGGCGTGCTGCGCGTTCGGCACGCACATGCCGCCCACGCCGCCACCGGACAGGTCCGGAACGGCCGAGACGTCACCGGCGGCCCAGGCCCCCTCGACGATCTCCTCGTCGGTTCCCACCCGGAGATCGGCCCGCGTGCGGATGCGCCCGCGCTCCTCGACCGGGAGGTCGCTGCCCCGCACGACGGTGGGGTTGGCCATGACGCCGGCGGTCCAGATGATCAGGTCCGACGGGAGCGTCTCACCGGTGGAGAGCTCCACGTTGCCATCGATGGCGCCCTTGACCTGGGTGTCGAGGTGCACGTGTGCACCGCGCTTGGCGAGGTCCTTGAGCACCCACTCGCTGGTGGGCAACGACACCTCGGGCATGATGCGCCCCATCGCCTCGATGAGGTGGAAGTGTGTGTCCTCGAACGTGATGTTCGGGTACTTCCCCAGCAACGAGGAGGCGAACGAGCGCAGTTCGGCGAACACCTCGATGCCCGCGAACCCGCCTCCGACCACGACGACGGTCAGCAGTCGGTCACGCTCGGGCCCGGCGGGCAGCATGGCCGCCTTGTCGAAGTTGTCCAGCAGCTGGTCGCGGATCGCGACGGCCTCTTCGATGGTCTTCAGGCCGATCGCGTTGTCGGCGATGCCCGGGATCGGGAAGGTCCGTGACACGGCACCGGCGGTCACCACGATCTGGTCGTAGGTCTCGGTGAACGGCTCACCGACGTCGGGGGTGACCGTCGCAGAGCGGTTCGCGTGGTCGATGCCGGTGATCTTCCCGGTCAGGATGCGGGTGCGCTTGAGGTGGCGGCGCAGCGACACCACGGAGTGGCGTGCCTCGATCGACCCGGCGGCGACCTCCGGCAGGAACGGCTGGTAGGTCATGTAGGGAAGCGGGTCGACGATCGTGACCTCTGCTTCACCCTTGCGCAGGGTCTTCTCGAGCTTCCAGGCCGTGTAGAAGCCTGCGTAGCCGCCACCGACGATGAGGATCTTGGGCACGGTGTTGGTCACGAGTGGGGTACTCCCTGTGTCAGCGGCTGGGCGTTCGGGACGCCGATCGGATGCGTCGGACAGCAGCGGTGACGCCGAGCGCCACCAGTATAGCGGCGCCGGTGACCATCACGAGCGGTACCGTCCCGTACAGCAGGGTCTCACGCGTGGGCAGCAGAGGCGAATCATCACGCGTGAGGGACGCCGCCGGCGGCAGGGCCTCGATCTCCACGGGTTCCGCGCTGGGCTGGGCGACCGGGCCGGCTTCGGCTCGGCGGTAGATCCGGATCCACTCCTCCAGGCTGCCCATGGGATTGCTCGACACCATCGGCACAATGGCGTTGACGGCCCGTTCGGCGTCGACGAGTCCGTACCCGTACAACACGCTGGACCCTTTGGCGGGGGTGGCGGTCTGGATGATGCGGTTGATGACGTTGTTCGCATCGAGGTCAGGGTGGGCCGAACGCACCAGCGCGGCGACACCCGCGACGATCGGCGCCGCACCGCTGGTGCCGTCCCACTGCACCACGGCCCCGTCCGCGGAGACCCCGAGGAGCTTCTCGCTGGGCGCCGAGACGCCGAGGGTGATTCCCTGGGTGGATGCTTCGACGCTCGCCGTGCCGTCGGGGTCAACACCGGCGACGGTGAGCACGCCGGGGATGGTCGCGGGGGCGCCGACGGTCGAGGTGCCGCTTCCCCGGTTGCCGGCGGCGACGACGACGACGACGTCGTTGTCGAACGCGTACTGGAACGCGCTGTCCCAGCTCGGGTCCCAGTCGGTGGTGTTCGTCGTGAACGACAGGTTGATGATGTCGGCGCCGTTGTCGACGGACCACCGGATCCCTTCGGCGACCTGCTCCACGAACGGCACGGCGGCTGAGGCGCCGAAACCGACCGACACCGACAGCAGGTCGGCCTCCGGCGCGACCCCGATCATCCCGGAGTCCGGGCCCGTCCCGCGCGCGGCGGCGAGGGAGGCGACCCAGCTGCCGTGGCTGGCGTCGACCGCGCCCACCGGTGTGCGCCCGTCCGCCGATCCGAGGCCGGAGACATCCGTCCCCCCGATGACCGCGGGGTCGAGTTCGACCGGTCCCCGCGCGATCCCGGTGTCGATCACGGCGATCGTCACGCCGGAGCCGCGGGTGGTCTCCCATGCCTCCGAGATGCCGTAGTCGTCGAGCCAATACTCGAGCCCGCGGACGGGGTCGATCAGGTCGTCGGGGGTGTCGGCTTCGACCGGATCGGGACTGACGGTCGCTCCGGTCAGGAACGTCGCGCCGAGCAGCGCGGCCGCGACGGCCGTGACCAGACGTCTCATGTCGTCGCGGCTCCCGGGTCGGCGCACACGCACACCCGTGGTGACCAGTCGCCGCGCTCCAGGGCCAGGTCGCCGATCGGATTCACACCGGGCCCGGCCGCGAGACTGTGCGCGGCGAGCGCGTGCAGGCACTTCACCCGTGTGGGCATGCCCCCGGAGGAGACGCCCTCGATCTCGGGCACATCACCGTACGGGGCACGGTCGGCCAGGAACGACTCGTGGGCGCGCCGGTACGCGGCCGCCACTGCATCGTCTTCGGCGAGGAGGTCGTTGTACTCCACCATCACCTGGGTCGCCTCCAACGCCGACATCGCCGCGGTCGCCGCCGGGTGCGTCAGGTAGTAGAACGTGGGGAAGGGCGTGCCGTCGCCGAGGCGGGGAGAGGTGGCGACGACGGTGGGGTTGCCGCACGCACACCGCGCGGCGATCCCCACCGCGCCGCGCGGTGTGCGACCGAGCTGGGTGCGCAACACACGGAGTTCGGCGTCGGTCACGGGTGCGTACGGCGTGGAGGTCACCCGCGTCAATCTACCGGCCGCGACTGGGTCGACGCTGGATCCCGGTGGGGACGCGAAGCGCTCAGGGAGTCGGCGTGGTGTCGTCCCCGTCGACCGGCGTCTCCGGTGCGGGATCCTCCGACGCCGGCACGACGGTCTGCGCCAGACCGGCCTCGGTCACCGACCGCACCATCTGGGTCATCCAGTCCGTACGGGTCTGCTCGACGTCCTCGCTGACCGGGGCCTGTTCCTGCGGCACATCCGCCGATGCGAGGTCGTTGTCGACGAGATAGACCACCTCGCCCGGCTTGACGTAGTAGAGGCGCTCGCGCGCCTGCGTCGTGATGAACGCAGGGTCGCGCCATCGATCCTGCTGAGCCTCGAGGCGCTCGACGTCCTCTTGCGCGAGCGCGACAGCCGACTCCAGGGCGGCGATGCGTTGACGCTGTTCGACGTACGTGCCGATGGTGGGCACGAGCACGAACGCGGCGAGGACCACGAGGCCGAGCATGATGACCATGAACCCGGAGAGGCGGATTCCGCCCAGCCAGGTGCGGACATCGACCGGCCGGCGTGTGCGGGAACGGGGAGGGGGAGCCGTCGTCCTGCCCACGGCTCCCCCTCTCGTCGTTCGTGCGGCGTGTCAGCCGGTGAAGCGCGGGAAGGCCGCGCGGCCGATGAACTCCGCCGCGTCGCCCAGCTCCTCTTCGATGCGCAGAAGCTGATTGTATTTCGCCACGCGCTCGCTGCGGGCGGGCGCGCCGCTCTTGATCTGACCGGCACCGGTGGCCACCACGAGGTCGGCGATGGTGGTGTCCTCGGTCTCACCGGAACGGTGCGAGAGCATCGCGGTGTAGCCGGCACGGTGGGCCATGTCGACCGCGTCGAGCGTCTCGCTGAGCGTACCGATCTGGTTGACCTTGACCAGCAGCGAGTTGGCGACGCCGCGGGAGATGCCGTCGGCGAGGCGCTGCGGGTTGGTGACGAACAGGTCGTCGCCCACGAGCTGCGTCTTGGTGCCCAGCACGTCGGTCAGGGCCTTCCAGGCGTCCCAGTCGTCTTCGGCCAGCGCGTCCTCGATCGTCACGATCGGGTAGTCCTCGACGAGCCCGACGTAGTAGTCGGTGATCTCCGCGGCGGTCCAGTCCTTGTTCTCCAGGCGGTACACGCCGTCGTTGAAGAACTCGGTGGCGGCGACGTCGAGACCGAGGGCGATGTCTGTCCCGGGGGTGAACCCGGCCTTCTCGATCGCCTTGACCAGGAAGTCCAGCCCCTCGCGGTTGCTGGGCAGGTCGGGGGCGAATCCGCCCTCGTCGCCGAGACCGGTGGCGAAGCCGGCGGCCTTCAGCTCCCCCTTGAGGACGTGGTAGACCTCGGTTCCCCACCGCAGCGACTCGGAGAAGCTCGCCGCGCCGATCGGGGCGAGGAAGAACTCCTGCATGTCGATGCCGTTGTCGGCGTGCTCGCCACCGTTGATCACGTTGAACAGCGGCACGGGCAGGATGTGCGCGTTCGGGCCGCCCAGGTAGCGGAATAGCGGCAGGTCGGCCGAGTCCGCGGCGGCCTTGGCGACGGCGAGCGACACGCCCAGGATCGCGTTCGCACCCGTGCGTCCCTTGTTGTCGGTGCCGTCGGTCTCGATGAGGATCTCGTCGACGATGCGCTGTTCGCTCGCCTCGACGCCCTCGATGGCGGGCCCGAGCTCGTCGATGACGGCCTCGACGGCCTTGAGCACGCCCTTGCCGTTGTATCGGCCCTTGTCGCCGTCACGCAGTTCGTATGCTTCGAATGCGCCGGTGGATGCGCCCGACGGGACGGCAGCCCGCTGGACGATGCCGTCGTCGAGGAGAACCTCCACCTCGACGGTCGGGTTTCCGCGCGAGTCGAGGATCTCGCGTGCGCCTACAGCCTCGATAAGT
>NZTV01000065.1 GCA_002703245.1 Microbacterium sp. | reverse complement strand
GGACGCCCCGCGCGGTGAAACCACGACACCCGACCCAGAATCGACCGGCTCAGGGACAGCCGCAGGCGACGCGGGGGCCGGAGTCGCGATCGAGGCCGTGGGCGATTCCGGGGCCGGAGTCGACGACAATGGCGAAGCCGGGAGTGTATGGTTCGACGACCGGACCCTCGACCAGATCCGCACCGACCTGCTGCTGGACATGATGCTCACCTCAACCCCCTCCGTCGATCCGGCCGGCGGTGTTATCGAGGGTGGGCTCGGCGCGATCCGAGCGCACGTGCAGGTCACCGTTCCCGCCACCAGCCTCGCGGGAACCACCACCGGGGGTGCGGAACTCGACGGGAAGTGCGCGGTCGACCCGCAGACGGCGAAGATCCTCACCGGCAACGCCCCCGGGTTCGACCGGGTGTTCCTCGACCCGATCGGCGGGGCTGTTCTGGCTGTGGATCGGCGGCATGCGACGGCGGCGCAGAAACGGTACTTGATGGCCCGGGACGTGCGATGCCGATTCCCCGGATGCCGGAGACCCGCACGGGAATGCGAATGGGATCACCGGGAGGACTATGCCCTCGGCGGGAAAACCGACGTCGAGAACCTCGGCGCGTACTGCAAACGACACCACACCCTGAAACACGCCACCGGCTGGACCGTCGTCCAACACCCCGGCGGGAGACTGCACTTCACCGCACCATCCGGACTCGAATACGACGACGACCCACCACCCCGCGTGATGTTCATCCCCGACCCGCCTGCAGGCGACGACGTCCGGTCGGTCGTTGAAGCGACCGCGCCGTTCTGAATCTCTCCGCCCCGAGGGGCGGACTTCGACCGAGAGACGTCCGCGCCATCCCGGCCTCACGATCGATTCCGTCGCGTAGGACGCCGACGACATTCCCTTCGAGCGCTACAACGCGCTGCGTCACAGCGACGACGTCCGCGTCCACGCGGGCATCCGATAGCCGGCAGGCAGAAGCCACCCGCCCCCACGTCGGTACTCGCGCGAGGCCTCGCTCGGTGCCAGGATGGGGGCGATCGGGCGTCCCGCACCGGTGCGCAGACGGTGACCATACCCGCACGCATCAGCCCGATCGGTCCCGAACGAGGAGGTTCTGGAATGCGTGAGTACGAGTTCGTCAGCATCGCCGTGCAACGACGCCGCGACGGCTCCGCCCTCGCGGAGGACTACCGCCCCGTGATTCGGGATCGGGCGACGCGCGGATGGGAGTTCGTGCAAGCGATCCCCCTCACCGACCACGCCGAGCCCCGCATCGATCTCGTTTTCACACGAAAGGTGAGCGAATGAAGAATCCCCTCCGCCTGCTGCAGGCGTTCACCGTGTTCTCGGCCGGCCTCTACGGTCTGTTCGTCCTCATGGGCAACCTCATGGACTACGACTCGAACTACCAGTTCGTCAAACACGTGCTGTCGATGGACACCACCTTCGAAGGCAACGCGCTCATGTGGCGCGCGATCACCGCACCGTGGCTGTGGACGGTCGCCTACATCGGCATCATCCTCGCCGAAGCCGCCTTCGCCGCGCTCGGCCTCATCGGGGGCGTGAAGCTGTTCCTGCGCCGCAACGCCAGCGCCGAACTGTTCGACCGGGCACGTGGATGGGGCTACGGCGCGTACGCCATGGGCCTGGCAATCTGGTTCCTCGGATTCATCGTCATCGGCTCCGAGTGGTTTGCGATGTGGCAGTCCTCCACATGGAACGGCAAGGACACCGCCATGCCTCTCGCCATCCTCTGGGCCGCCTTCGCCGTCCTGCTCGCACTCGGCGACCGGTCACAGGAACGCGCCGAGGTGAAGTAGACCCCGGCGCAATCGACGATCTGAGGACCGGGCTGCCCCTCTGGGCGCCCGGTCCTCGCGTTGAGGGTGGACGGGTTCGCACGGACCCCGTTGATAAGCTGAGAGTGCGCCCCGGCGCAACGTCCCCACCCCCCGACGTCGCCGATTCAACCGTCGCACGCCGCCACCCGACAGCGACATCGCCGCGTCCAGAATCACCCCAAGGACGTTCCGGAGCCCCATTTCACCGCATTCGATTGCGCATCCGTCGATTCAAGGCGTTGACCGTTCTGAGGTCACCTCATATAGTGGGCCTCACGCTCTGGTGAAATCGATTGTTCATCTGGGTGTCGGAACACATTCCGTCGCCCAGATACGGTCGATCAGGCATCGCGAGTGCTCAGCACATCTCAATGAGGAGAAAGAAGACACAGTGTTCACACGACGCAACACCCGCATCGCAGCCGGAGCCGCCGCCGCGGCGCTGGTCCTCGGCATCGTCGGGTGCTCTTCAGACAGCGGCGACGCGGACGACGACGGACCCGTCGAGATCCGGTTCACCTGGTGGGGCGGAGACGCCCGCCACGAAGTCACCAACGAGGCGCTCGACGCCTTCGAGGAGCAGTATCCCGACATCACGGTCGTGCGCGACTTCAGCGGATTCGACGGATACCTCGACAAGGTGACGACCCAGTACGCCGGCGGCAACTCACCCGACGTGATCCAGCTCTACAACGAGGTCCTCGTCGAGTTCGCCGACCGCGGGCAGCTCTGGGATCTGAACCAGGCCGTCGACAGCGGAACCCTCTCCCTCGACGGGTGGCCGGCCGACACCGTGGAGATGAACACGGTCAACGACGAACTCGCCGCCCTGACCTTCGGATCCACCACGCAGGCGTACTTCTTCGACACCACCGCATCGGAAGAATACGGCGTGGCCCTCCCGGCAGACGGCTACTCTTGGAGCGACCTCGAGGACTACTCCACCGCGATCACCGAGGCCAGCGGTGGCACCGTCTGGGGCACCACCGACCTGTCGCACAGCTACCAGATCTTCGAGGTCTGGGCCAAGCAGCACGGCGAGGAGTTCCTCACCGCCGACGGCATCGGCTTCACCCAGCCGACGCTGGAGTCCTTCTGGCAGTACTGGGCCGACATGCGATCCTCCGGCGCGGTGCCCAGCCCGGACGTGTCGACCGAGTACATCGGCACCCCGTACGACGCTGTCGTGCAGGGCATCACCACCTCCACGTTCCTGTTCACCAACCAGTTCGCGGCGGTCGCCGACAGCACACCGGCCGAACTGGCCATCGCGCGTATGCCCGGTGAGAGCCCGCAGCCCGGTCAGTACCTGCGCGCCGCGATGAACCTCACCGTCTCCAGCCAGTCCGAGCACCCGGAGGCCGCCGCCACCCTCGTGGACTTCCTGTTGAACAGCGAAGAGGCCAACGCGATCCTCGGCACCGACCGCGGCTTCCCCTCGAACGCGAACGTGTTCGAGGCCGCGACCGCAAGCCTGGAAGGCCCCGCCGCCGAGGCCGCGGAGATCTTCGAGTCGGTACGCGCCGACGGCTCGCCCGCGCCCGTGCCCGCCCCGGTGGGTTCCGCCGCGGTCAACACGCTGTTCGCCGAGTACGCGCAGCAGATCCAGTTCGACCAGCTGAGCGTCGAGGAAGCCGCCACCCAGTTCCTCGAAGAAGCGCAGTCGGAGCTCGGCTGACCCGTATGAAAGACCATGCCATGACCTCAGAGCGCGCCGACGCGGTCGGAGAGACCGGCGAGCCGACGAGCTCCGAGAACCAGGGGGTGCGGGCCACCGGTGGGCCCGCACCCCTGCGGCAGGAGTCCCTGCGCCGCGCCATCCGACGCGAGAAGCTCGCCCCCTACCTGTTCCTCGCGCCGTGGTTGATCGGGTTCTTCGTGATCACCCTCGGTCCGATGCTGTACTCGTTCTACCTCTCCTTCACCGACTTCAACCTGCTCGGCGGCGCTGAATGGATCGGCATCGCCAACTACGTCGAGATGTTCACCGACGACCCGAAGTACATGGACTCGGTGCGCGTCACCCTCGTCTACGTGTTCGTGTCGGTCCCCCTGCAGCTCGCCTTCGCGCTCCTGCTGGCGGTCATCCTCAACCGGGGCCTGCGTGGCCTCGCCATCTACCGTTCGATCTACTACCTGCCCTCACTCATAGGCGCCAGCGTCGCCATTGCGGTGCTGTGGCGGCAGATGTTCGGTCGCAACGGACTCATCAACCAAGTCCTCGCATGGTTCGGGATCACCGGGGAGAGCTGGATCGGCAACCCCGATACCGCCCTGGGAACCCTCATCATCCTGAACGTGTGGACCTTCGGCTCCCCGATGGTGATCTTCCTGGCCGCGCTGCGACAGGTTCCCGAGTACCTCTACGAAGCAGCCGCGGTCGACGGCGTCTCCCGCTGGCGGGCCTTCTGGCACATCACACTGCCGATGCTCACCCCCGTGGTCCTGTTCAACCTGATCCTTCAGCTCATCGGCGCGTTTCAGGCCTTCACACCGGCCTACGTCGTCTCCGGAGGCACGGGCGGACCGGTCAACTCCACGCTGTTCTACACGCTGTACCTGTACCAGGAAGGATTCGCGAAGTTCGAGATGGGCTACGCGAGCGCCATGGCGTGGGTGCTGTTCTTCTTCATCGCGATCGTGACAGCAGTGAACTTCTGGCTGTCGAAGTACTGGGTGCACTATGACGACTGAAACCGCCACACTCCTCGCTCCGAAGGACCGCCGTCGCCGCCGCGTCGACGCTACCGGCCACCGACGGCCCAAGCGGCGGCCCCTGGCGCACCTGATGCTGATCGGGTTCGGGCTCCTGATGCTCTACCCGCTCATCTGGATGTTGGGCGCTTCGTTCAAAGAAAGCGAGTTCATCTTCTCGGAGGTCAGCCCGATCCCGAACCCCGTGACCTTGGATAACTACAAGCAAGGATGGGAAGGCTCGGGAATCGGGTTCGGCACCTATTTCCTCAACTCCACGATCGTGTCGGGCCTGTCCGTCCTGGGGAACATGTTCGCTTGTTCCCTCGCCGGCTTCGCGTTCGCCCGCATGGAGTTCCGCGGGAAGAAGTTCCTCTTCGCCGCCATGCTCGCAACGCTCATGCTGCCGGTGCACGTGCTGCTGGTCCCGCAGTACATCCTCTTCTCCAACCTCGGATGGGTGAACTCGTTCCTGCCGCTGGTCGTCCCGAAGTTCCTCGCCGTCGACGCGTTCTTCGTCTTCCTGATGGTCCAGTTCCTCCGTGGCCTACCTCGCGAGCTCGACCAGGCCGCCAAGATCGACGGTGCGGGCCCTTGGCAGACGTACTGGCGCATCATCCTGCCGCTGACGATGCCCGCCCTGGCCACGACCGCCATCTTCACCTTCATCTGGACCTGGAACGACTTCCTCTCGCCGCTGCTGTACCTGCAGGATCCGCGACTGTACACCGTGCCTCTCGGCCTCAACGCGTTCCTCGACGCCAGCGGAGACAGCGCCTGGGGACCGATGTTCGCCATGGCCGTCCTCTCGCTCGGCCCGTTGTTCGGCTTCTTCCTCGCCGGCCAGAAATACCTCACGTCCGGAATCGCCACGACAGGTCTGAAAGGCTGACCCCACATGTCCTCACCCCGCACACCCCGAATCGCCGTGGTCGGCGCGGGAGGAATCGGCGCCGCCGCCCACCTCCCCGCGATCGTCTCGCTGCGCGACGAGGTCGAGCTCGTCGCCATCGTCGACCCCGACGAACAACGTCGCACCGACGCCGGCGCGCGATTCGACTGTCGCAACCTCTACGCCGACATGGCGGTCATGCAGGCCGAACAGAGCCCCGACATCGTCGTGGTCGCCACCCCGCCGCACCTACACGAGACGCTGTCGATCCAAGCGATGCGCGCCGGCGCCTGGGTGTTCTGCGAGAAGCCCCTCACCGGATCGCTCGAAAGCGTCGACAGGATCGTCGATGCCGAAGCGGAGACGGGCACGTGGTGCATCAGCGTGTCACAGTTCCGATACGCCGGCGGATCGCAACAGGCCCACGAGGCGCTGCGCAGTCGCCGGTGGGGGCGCCCGCTCATCGGCGTCGCGCACACCGCGTGGTACCGCGGTCCCGACTACTGGGACATCCCGTGGCGGGGCAAGTTCGCCACCGAGTTCGCCGGGGCGACCACCACCCAGGCGTATCACGCCGTTGACCTGTTGCTGTGGCTGATGGGGGGCGATTGGCAGAGCGTCAGCGGAGTCGCCGACACCCTCACCCGCCCGATCGAAGTCGAGGATGCCTCGGCGGCTGTCGTGCGCTTCTCCTCCGGCGCGATCGCGACCCTGTTGTCGACGGTGCTCAGCAGCCACCAGCAGACCCGACTCCAGGTGATCGCCGAGACGGCCACGATCGATCTCGACACCCTCTACTTGCCGTTGCAGGAGGAGTGGAGCATGCGCTACGTCGATGCCGCCGGCGAAACGGTCCGCGCAACCGACTGGCCCGCACCCGAGCCGCCGCTCGAGGTCAACGCCCACCGCTCACAGCTGCGGGAGATCCTCGACGCGTGGCGAACGGGGCGCACACCCGACGTCACCGCCCGCGAAGCCCGGAAGACCCTCGAGTTCCTCACCGCGCTGTACAAGAGCTCCGCGACCGGATCCCCCGTGCTCCGCGGTGAGATCGTCGCGGGCGACCCCTTCTACACCGCACTCGATGCGGCCGGCCCGACACGGAAGCAGGTCGCGCATGTCTGAGATCACCCTGACCACGACGGCGGACGGACTGGTGCTGGTGCACGGCGAGGACCTCCTCGGGCGCTACCGCGTCTCCGACGACAGCATCACGCCGGTGAACACGCCGAAACCGTACTTCCACCCGCTACACACCCTCGGCGGCGCGCAGATCACCGACTTCGCGCCCGACGACCACCCGTGGCACCACGGCCTCCAGTTCGCCTTCCCGCGCGTCGGGGCCCACAACCTCTGGGGCGGCGGAACGTACTTCGGCCCCGAACGGGGCTACGTCGTCGTCGACGATCAAGGACGCATCGACCACGACACGTGGAGCGACGTCGACGAATCGGCAGGCACCTTCGCCCACCGCCTCTCGTGGGTCGGTCACGACGGCCAGCCCCTCCTCTCCGAACTCCGTCGCCACCGCATTCACACGGTGACCACCGGCGCAGCCGCCGGATGGATGATGCACCTCGACACCACCCTCACCAACGCGACCGGCGAGGACCTGCCCCTCGAAACCCCCGCCCAGCGCGGCCGGGACGACGGCGGGTACGGCGGATGGTTCCTCCGGCTCGCCGACGGGTTCGCCGCCGAGAACGCCTCCGCAGACGGCCAGGAAGTCACCGAGTCCGGCGCGCACGCCGACACCTTCGTCTTCGACGGCCGTACCGCCCGCGGAGAGCCGGTAACCATCGGCATGCACTACGGCCCGGACACGAGCCCCGGTGCCCGAGCATGGCTGCACCGCTTCGAACCGTTCCCCCTCGCCGGGTTCGCCGTCGCTTACGACGAAGGCCTCGTGGTGCCCGCCGGCGGCGAGCTGCGTTTCTCCCACCGGCTGGCGTGTTTCGACGGCGTCATCTCACACGCCGACATCACCGCGCTCCTGAGAGGATGATCCACCCGGAGCCGCCGAGGATTGCCTGACGATCAGCTGCGGCTCCGGATCGGACACCAGCTCGTTCGTCAACGGCTCCCCGCCGAGGTGCTCCAGCAACATCATCGCCGCGCGCTCGCCGGCCTGCCTCATCGGCATCGCGACGGTCGTCAGAGTCGGCACCGTGAACCGCGCGATCCACGCATCCTGGACGGCCACGAGCGAGAGGTCGTCGGGCACGTGCACCCCGAGACTGGCCGCAGCGCGCAACGCGCCCACAGCCGCGTTCAGGCTCGCCACCACCACCGCAGTGGGCCGCTCCGGCCGTTCCAGCAGAGTGGTCATCGCGTCGGCACCGGCGCCGGCCTCCCACCCGCCGGGAACGATCCACTCCTCGCGCACCGACTCTCCGGTCGCCTGACGGAAACCGTCGAGGCGGCGCGCGGCGGCGTCATGATTCTCCGGGCCCGCGAGGAATCCGACGTCACGGTGACCGAGCGTGTGGAGGTGACCGACCGCGATCGAGACCGCTCGCTGGTCATCGAGCGCGACCGAACCCACGTGGCCCTCAAGTCGCGTGTTGAACAACACGACCGGCACATCCAGCGCGATCGCCGCACGCAGACCGTCGTCGGTGAGGTGTTCGTTGCGTTGCAGGATCACACCGTCGACGCGGCCGTTGCCGATGATCTCGCCGAGCGCCCGCGCGTCAGGGGCACCGTGTTCGAGCTGGGCCAGGAAGACCGCCGAATGGCGGTCGTGTACGACCTCCTGCACCCCTTCGTGCAGGCTCGAGAAGATCGCGTTGTTGACCTCGGGAACGATCAATGCGATGGCTCCCGCCCGGGAGAGCCGCAAGGCCCGCGCACGATGATCGGGCACATAGTTCAGATCCGCGGCAGCAGCGAGGACGCGCTCGCGCGTCTGCGCGTTGATGCGCGCCTCTACGTCGTTGTTGAGCACCCGGGATGCGACACTCAGTGACACTTCCGCCCGCGCAGCGACGTCTTTCAGCCGAGCCATGCCGCTGATCCTAGCGATTGCGCAACCGTTTTGCCGTCATATCCGGCTGCCGGATGCGACCATCGCCGCGCGCACCGCTTCGCCGGGCACGTCGCGGTACCGCCGGTCATCACGCAACGCCTGCACGGTGGCATGCGCCGCAGCGTTGCCGTACTCGAAACACTGAGCGGTGACGCGGGCCGATGCCAGAGCCTCATGCTCGGCCCCCAGGCACCGGCCGGCGACGATGATGCCCTCGCCCCGTTCGGGAACGAGAGCCGGGTAGGGCACGTCGTACCAGTCATTCTCGAGCCAGTGCAGCTTGGGCCGAGCCCCGTCGTGCAATTCGATCGGCCAGGGCGAGCGCGCGATACCGTCGTCCCGTTTCCGGCAGCCGACCACATCCTCGTTGGTGAGCATCTCGACGGCCTCGATCGATCGGGTCTGTCGGATCCCGGCCTCCACGCCCGTGTCGACGACATACGCATCGGAGCATCCCGGGACCCGACGTCGCAGGAAGTCGGCGTACGCCCGCACCTGACGACGACCGCGGATCTCGGCGATGGTGAAGTCCTCGGGGTCGACGACGTTGAGCATCCGCCCGTCCTCCGCACTGAGACGCGTGGCATTGACCATCAGCTCCCCCGGTCGCGTCGTCGCGAAGATCCAGATCTTCTCGCGCGGCAGGTCGGCACCACCGGTCCTCTCGTCGACCAGCGCCTCGCTCACGTGCGGCGGGCTGATGGTGTCCGCCCCGTAGGACTCCCGGAAGGCGTCGATGTCGACACCGCCCATCCGGAAGAACATGGTCGGGTTCTGGATCCTCCCGCCGTCGCCGTAGCGGTATGCCCCGCCACCGCGCGCGACGGCCCCGGCGTCCCCCGATGCGTCGATGATGCGCCGGGCACGGATCGACGTGCGCCCCGCCTTCGCGTCGATCACGACACCGAGGTACTCATCGCCCGCCATGATCACGCCGCTCAACGAAGCGTGGTAGATCACCCGCACGCCGGCGGTCAGCAACAGGTCATCCGCCGCTTCGCGCCACACGAGCGGATCATGCGCCCCCGCCCACGTGCGTCCGTACCGTTGCGGGGCGGTGATCCCGCCACGATCGTGAAGCGCGGCGCGGAAGCGTTCGGCGAAGCCGAACACCACCTGCTGCGGCTCGGCGTGATCGCCGGCCAGGTACATGCCGCAGATCGTGCCGCTCATCCCGGCGACGGCGGCACCACCGGCGAATCCGTACTGTTCGACCACGACCACGGACAATCCCTGCTCCGCACAGACGGTCGCCGCCGCGACGCCGGCCGCGCCCGCACCCACGACCACCACATCGACGTCGCAGAGCACCGGCAGCCCGTTGTCAGGGCCGTAGACACTGCGCTCGCGCCAGCGAGGGAAGGACGCCTGCACGTTCATCGCCCCGTGAACCGGGGCGCACGCTTGTTGAGGAACGCTGCCACGCCCTCCCGCCCGTCCTGGCTGGCAAACAGGTCCAGCAGCTCTCGAGTCTCGAGATCACTGCCCGCACTCGACGCATCGGGCTCGACCGCGGCGGTGATCGTCCGCTTGGCCGCGGCGAGCGCCAACGGGGCTTGACCGGCCAACTGCGCGGCGAGCTCGGAGGCGTGCAGGTCCAGCTCGTCCGGCGTCGTCACCCGGTTGACCAGGCCCGCTTGCCGCAACTCATCGGCACCCATGACCCGGGCGAGCATGATCGCCTCCTTCGCTTTGTTGGGTCCGACGTGCCGCGCCAACCGCTGCGTGCCCTCCCAGCCCGGGATCAGACCCAGTCTGATCTCCGGCAGCCCGAACCGCGCGCGCTCCGTGGCGAGCACCACATCGCACGAGAGCACGAGTTCGAAACCGCCGCCCATCGCGACACCGTCCACGGCGGCGACGATCACGACCGGACTCCGGCTGAGCCGACGCATGAGCGACTTGGCACGCGCACCGAAGGCGCCCAACGCTTCAAGGTCGCCCTCATTCTCCGCGTAGACGGCGAGATCGGCCCCCGCGCAGAAGACCCCGTCCACCCCGCGGATGAGCATGACCGAGGCCCGTTCGGCCTCTGCCTGATCCAGCGCGGCGTGGAGCGCCTCGAGCATGGGTAGGTTCAGCGCATTGCGCTTGCGCGGCCGATTCAAACGCACATCGAAGACTGCGCCGTCACGTTCGACGACGACGGGTTCGGTTTCCATCACGCCACCGCCTTCGCGGCCAGTAGCGCGTCGATCTGCTCGGCCGAGTAGCCGAGCTCACCGAGCACCTCGCGGGTGTGCGCGCCAAGTTCGGGGGGAGCAGATCTGATCCCCGGCCGCACCCCGTCATAGCGGACAGGGTGCTTCAACACCTTCACCTCGCCCGCGTCGGCGTGCTCGTAGCTGTCGAAACTGTCGTTGTGTCTCACCTGTGGGTCTTCAAGCACCTCGTCATGCCCGTTCACCGGCGCCCACCAGAGTCCGGCGGCGCTGAATGCGTCGCGCCACTCGGACGTAGCTCGAGTTGCCATGTGGTCGGCGATCCGCTCGTTGACCTCTTCGCGCCGCGCGAACGCGCTCGCGGCGTCGACATCGAGGAACCACTCATCGTCGAAGACGGCGCGCAACTGCTCCGGCGCGGTCAGAGAGACGCAGATCCACCCATCGGAGGTCGCGAACACCCCGTATGGCGCCGAATAGAACGGGCTCGACACCCCGCTCGCCGATCGCGACCCCTCGAACCCGTTCATCGCGTACGTGAGCGGTTCGATCTGCAGGTCGAGCGCCGCGTTGAGCAGATTGCTCTCCACCTTCACGCCTTCGCCGCTACGCTCACGACCGTGCAGCGCCGCAAGGATCCCCATCGCGCCCAGCACCGCCGCGTGCTGATCGACGATGCACGCACCCACCGGCTGAGGCGGGTCCGCCTCCCGGCCCGTGGCCATCGCGATTCCCGAAAGTGCTTGGACAAGCACGTCTTGGCCCGGACGATCCACGTACGGCCCATCGGAGCCGTACCCGGAAAGCGACGCGTACACCAGCCGCGGGTTGCGCTCGTGCAATGCCTCCCATCCGAGACCGAACCGGTCGAGCGTCCCAGGGCGAAAGCTCTCGACCAGCACGTCCGCGGTGTCCAGCAACGCCAGCAGCGGCTCGACGGCGGCAGGGCTCTTGAGGTCGACGACCATGCTGCGCACATTGCGGTTGCCGAGCGCGAAGAAGGGACTGTGACCGTTGAGGAAACGACCGGGGCCGGTCCATGAACGCTCGAAAGCACCCTTCTTCGGCTCGATTTTGATGACATCGGCGCCCAGGTCGGCGAGCATCTGACTCGCCGACGGACCTTGGAGAAAATGCGTGAAGCTGACGACGCGAATGCCGGACAGCATGGTGGTTCCTTTCGCAGAGGGAGAGAAGGCCATGGGTCGAGGGTGGTCAGAAAACACCGGTGCGCACCTGGAACTTGCTCGGCTTGCCGTACGTCGGCATGTCGCGCTCCACCCAGTCGGCGACCCACCCGATCATGTGCTCCAGGCCAACGACGGGGTTCCCCAGCACGCTCTGCGCGCGGTCGCAGTTCACAAATAAGACCGAATCGCTCTCCTCCCCCTCGAAGACCGGCTCCACCCCGAACCGTCGCCCGAACGCCTCAGCCACATGGCGAACGCTCACGCACTCCGGCCCGCCAACGTTGATGGGAGAGGCGGGCGTCTCACAGTGGCGAAGCAGCCGGACGAACTGGTTGATCGCGTCGCCCTGCCACTGCAGGTTCACGTTGCCGGTCGCCAACGGGATCCTCGTTCCCGACCGCACCCACTGCGCGATCTCCTGTAGCACCCCGTATCGCATGTCGATCGCATAGACGAATCGCACGATCCGCCCCGGCGTGCCGTGCACCCGGGAGAAGTACTGGAAGGTGCGTTCGCGCCCGACGACCGAATTCGCATACTCGCCGGGGCGCGCCAACGGCGGATCGAGCTCGGTGACCCCACCGTGACGCGGGTCGCTCCATGGGTAGACGTGGATCGTCGATAGCGCGACGATCCGGCTGTCGCGGAACTCCTCCGCGACATAGGCAGGCACGACCGTGTTCATGGCCCACAGGAAGTCCTCGCGGCCGCGATAGTCGAACTTCAGCCCCGCCATGTAGATGACGTGTGGGAGCTTGGGCAGCGCTGCGACGGCATCACGGTCGAGCAGGTCTGCGGCGATCGCCTCGACCCCGTGCTGCTCGAGGTACTCTCGAGAACCCGGCTCGCTGAAACGGGCGACCCCGACGACGCGCTTGTGCGGTGCCGCGCGCTTGATCAGCCGGGCCAGGCCGAGGCCCATCTTGCCGGCGACGCCGAGCACGATGACATCACCGTCGAGCTGCGCGAGATCATCCACGGTGTCGGCAGTGGGCCGAGACAGGAACTCGTCGAGCGCATCGACGTCGTCGAACCGCTCGGGCAGCGCACCGAATTCCAGTAGCGGCGTGTGTAGATGACCCATAATCGGCCCCTTCCCTGACCTCATGCGAGCCACGCCGCACGATGAGCAACGACGAACTCGTCATCGTTGAGATTCGGATACGCCTCGTAGACCCGGTCTATGTCCGCGCTCTGCCCTTCCGACAGGACCTCGGTGGGATCCAGGCACCACGACCCCTCCGTCAGCCCCTGCCTGCGGAGCACCTCGAGGCAGCCCGGGATGCATCCGGCGAAGTCGTTGAGCGCGTCGTAGATCGCGCGATTGGCGTCGGTGAGCTGACTGTCCAGGGCCAGAAGCGCTGACGGAACCTCTTCGCGGCCACGCACCCGACGGATCGACTCGAACATCTCCACCGCCCGGCGCGTCCAGACGCTCCATTGCCCGAGGAGCCCTCCGACGATGTGGACGGTGACCATCTCGTCGTCCCGCCGCACCGTGAACGGCTGAAGCAGGTCAAGCACGATGTGATCGTCGTTGCCGGTGTACAACGCGATGCGCTCCTCGGCGCGCGCGTCGACAACAGCACGGACGATGTCGATCGTGCGGTAGCGGTCGAAGGGGGCCATCTTGATCGCGATGACGTTGTCGATCTCGGCGAACGCTCGCCAGAAGTCGTAGCTGAGGTGCATTCCCCCGACGGCCGGCAGAAGCGCGAATCCGATGACCGGAGCGATGGCGGCGATCCTGCGGCAGTGCGCCAGGATGTCGGCTTCGGCCTCACCGCGCCACGCCGCGAGATTGAGCAGCACCGCGTGGTACCCCGTGTCGAGGGCGAGATGCGTCTCGTCGAGCGCCTGCGGTGCGCGACCGGTGACCCCGGCGATCAGCGCGACCGGACGCTCCGACCACGATGTCGCCTCATCGGCCGCCATGCGGAGGACCTCCGGGTAGTGGCCGGCCGCGCGGATGGCGAACTGGGTGGTATGGACGCCGACCGCCACACCCCCGGCGCCGGCGTCGACGTAGTACCGGGTCAGGGCGCGCTGGCGCCGCTCGTCGAGGGTTCGGTCGGCCGTCAGGGCCAAGGGATGGGCGGGGATCACCGCACCGCGCGCGATGATCTCACGCGGGGTGGCGGACTGTTCTTCGTCGTGGAGCGGCACTGCTCGCCTTTCGTCGTTCCTGTGCATCCAAACACAGCGGGACAGGCGAGCGCAACCGTTTGTTCACATTCGTGCACAAACCATTGCTCTCACGACGGCGCAGCGGGTCAGGCCTGGGCCGCGGCGCGCGCGGTTTCGAGACTGAGAGGGTCGAGGGAGGCGATATCCACCGACGGCGCGAAGCCGAACGGTGCCGCCAACGCACTGGTCACATCCAGCTCACCCTTCTCGATGCGCAGACGCGCACCGACGTCGGGGTCGGCGGCGTACAAGTCGGGGTGCGACGCCAGTGCGTCGTCGGTGATCGACGCCGAGAACGGCACGAGCCGCCCGAAGTAGTGGTGACCGTTCCGCTCGATGTGACGCAAACCCATCGCGGCCGAAACCACCAGGTCCTGCGCGACGGTCAGCGGCGGCAGCGTGGTCAGATCCTCCGCGGTCATGAGGGCGGGCGCTCCCCCGGCGCCCCGCCGGTGGACGAGGACCGCATTCGCCAGGCCGCGGAAGACGCCCTTGCAGCCCTTGTACGTGCCACCGGCGTAGCCGAGATCCATCGCACGGCGAACGGCAGTCGTATCCTCATCGGACTCGTCGATGATCACCGCGACCCCCTTGGCGCGGAGGTTCGTCAGCGCCTCCGCGAGACCGGGACTGAAGGCGCGATCTCGGTGCACCGGCTGCTCCACCGCCACGAGGCTCTCCCGAAGTGCCGGACCGACGTGGGGGTCGTCAAACAGCTCCCGCATCCAGGCGAGCAACGCCGGCCCGTCCCGCATCGACTCGTTGCCGTCCACCGTCAGGTGCGGACGGATCCCCTCCGCCGCACACAACGAGAACAACCGCGCGAGGCGAGCACGATCGGCCACCGCGTCCCCCGCCGTCTTCACCTTGAAGTACGACACGCCGTACTTCGCGACTACCGCTTCGAGGTCCACCGGTAGGCCGTCCCCTGGGTCGTCCGTCACCTCATCGGCGGAGAGCGCATCGGCGAATCCCACGGTGTGCCGCACCGCGATCCGCTCCGCCGGTCGGTCGGGAAGGCACGCCCGCCACTGCACCCCCTCGAGCTCCGGGTGCACCCGTCCGGGCTCGAACCCGAGAAGCCCCGAGTGCAGGGCACGCACGAACGTGGTGCCGTCGAGACGACACGCAGCATCGATGACGGCCCGTTCGACCAGCGCCGTGCCCAGACCGGCGAGCAAGCCCGGAACGCGGGCTTGAGACGCCCAGGCCGATTGGTCGGCGTCCAGACGGGACCACATGTCGAACACCGACCGTGCGCTCACGCCCGTCGCGCGCGCGACCGCCTGCTCGACGACCTCGACGAGCCCTTCCAGATCCTCCGAGAACGATGTCTCGGGGTCTTTCGTGAACCACTTCGGGGGTAGCTGCTCCGACGCCCACCCCTTGGCCGACCGCCCCGACGTATCGCGCAGAACCACCTCGACGACGACGTGCGGGACGACGGTCATCTCGGCGATGCCGTACCGGAACGGCAGACGTGTCTCCATGCGCAGCACGCGCGCATCGACCTGTTCGACCGTGATCATGGACCCTCTCCTCCCGACGCGTCGACCACGTCGACCGCGTCGCCTTCTCGTGGATATCGTGCGAATCGCAGCGTCATCACCTGGAACGGGCGCATCTCGATTCGCATCTCCCGCTCATCCGCACCGCGCACGGCGCGACGTATCGGCCTTTCGAGCAGATCGGTCTCCGTGCAGTCCGCGACGCGGAACGACGTCGAGAGATGCCCCCGTGCTCGTGCACCATGGGCTTCGTACATGCGCACCACGACATCGCCACTGCCATCATCGGCGAGCTTCACCGCCTCGATCATCACGCCCGGAGCCGTCACCCGCACGAGCGGATCGCAGACCGGCGTCTCCACACCCGTCAACTTCCGTACCGGAACGTTGAGACGGTAGCCCTCTTCGACCGCGTCGGGGATGCCGGCGCCGGGCCGCAACGCGAAACGGAAGACATGGTTCCCCCGATCCGACTGCGGGTCGGGATACCGCGGTGCCCGGGCAAGCGAGACACCGATGACCACCGCGGGACGACCTCCGAAGACCTGCCGCGTCACGTCGTAGCCGTACGTCGCCTCATTCGCGAGCGCCACCCCGTACCCGGGCTCCCCGACGTGCAACCACCGGTGCGCGACGACCTCGAAGCGCGCCTCATCCCACGAAGTGTTCGTGTGGATCGGGCGCTCCACGTGACCATAGGCGATCTCGGCCCTCGCGCTGGTCGCGTGCACGTCGACCGGGAGGACGAACTTCAGGAGCTTCTGATCCTCCCGCCAGTCCAGGTCGATCGAGATGTCCACCCGTGGCGCATCCGGAGACAGGCGATACTCGATCACGATCGACGACGCGCCGAACGTACGCCTCACACGCACGACGGCGTCATCCCCGTCACGACGGGGCTCGACCGACACTGCACGGCCGGTGTCCACAGGCCTCGCCCGATAGTGGTCGTCGACGTCCCACGCGTCCCACGTGGTCGGGGTGTCATGGAAGAGGCGGATCCGCCCCGCCGTCGTTCCGTGCGGCACCAGGTCGCGCTCCGCCACGACGTCGACGAGCGATGCGATCTCGCCTTCCTCATCCACTGTCAGTCGCAACGTGCCGGCGTCGAGGACGACACCGCCCGCCTCCGCCCGGATGTCCACGCCCCGCTTCTGCGGGGCCAGCTCCGGATCGCCGGCCGACAGCCCCGGGACACCCACGGCGGAAAACGGGGAGCCGTTGACGGACGCCGTCGCGTCCCCGCGACCGAGCAGGCTGATCAGTGCGCACGCGATGATCTCCTCGAGTTCCCGGTGGATCCGCACGTACTGCTCCCGCGCCTCGCGGTGCACCCACGCAATCGACGACCCCGGGAGGATGTCATGGAATTGCAGCAGGAGCACCTCCTGCCAGAGCCGGCGCAACGATTGCGACGGATACGCAACGCCGCGTCGCACGGTCGCCACGGTCGACCAGTATTCCGCCTCCCGCAGCAGGCGTTCGGCGAGCCGATTCCCCCGTTTGAGCGGGATCTGGGTCGTCGCCACGCCACGGTGTCGCTCGAGGTAGAGCTCACCGACCCACACCGGCGGATCCGGGTACTCCGCGGATGCCTCTTCGAAGAATCGTTGCGGCGTGGAATGGCGTACGGTCGGCACCCCCTCGAGGTCGGTGAAACGCTCCACCGAGGCGAGCATGTCCTCGGTGGGCCCCCCTCCTCCATCACCCCAACCGAAGGGCAACAGCGACACCCGGGCGTCACCCTTCTCCGAATACTGTCGTTCCGCCTTCAACAGGTCGTGTGCGGAGACCTCGGCATGATAGGTGTCGGCCGACGGGAAATGGGTGAACAGGCGCGTCCCGTCGATGCCCTCCCACTGGAAGGTGTGGTGGGGGAAGCCGTTGGTTTCGTTCCACGAGATCTTCTGCGTCAGGAAGTAGCGCGCCCCCGCCGACGCCGCGATCTGCGGGAGCGCGCCGCTGTAGCCGAAGGAGTCGGGAATCCACACCTCCTCTGTCTCGATCCCGAAGCGCTCCAAGAAGTAGCGCTTCCCCTCGATCAGCTGACGGGACAGCGACTCGCCCGAGGGGAGGTTGCAGTCGGGCTCGACCCACTGACCGCCGGTGGGGATGAACCGTCCCTCAGCGACACGCCTGCGCACGCGCTCGAACAGCTCCGGGTAGTCCTCTTCCACCCACGCGAACTGCTGCGCGGAAGTCGCCGCGAACGTGAACGACTCCGATCGATCCATCAACGCGAGGACGTTGACGAAAGAGCGCGCGACCTTGCGCCGCGTTTCTCGCAACGGCCACAGCCATGCGCTGTCGAGATGAGCGTGCCCCACCGCGTGCACACGATGGGCCGAGGGGACGGCCGGCTGCGCGAGCACCTCGGACAGCTCCGCTCGGGATGCCTCCGCCGTACCCCGCACATCCTCCGGGTCGACGACGTTCAGTGCACGCTCGATCGCGGCGAGGATCCTCTCCTCGCGCGCGCCGCGGACGGGGGTCTCACCGACGAGATCGGTAAGCGCCGTGAGATCGCGGATGAGTTCGGTGGTCGGTAGATGGCGACGCACGAGCCCGATCTCCCCCCAGGTGTAGAGCTCCGCGTCACCAGCGGTGAGCGGGTCGCCGAGCGGGGTCTCGCGAAACGAGAAGTGCTGTGCGATGTCGGGGTTTGCGGCCGCCTCGATGTAGTAGGTGAACGATTCTCCGGGGCCCTCGGGCAGCCACCACACACGCTGAGCAGGTTCGATGCCCTTGATGGGACGCCCGTCCTGGCCCCAGATGAGGGCCTCGCACTGGAACCCCGGACGATCGTCGAGGAATCCGAGGTCTACGGACAGTTCCCGCCGCGCGTGTTCGTCATCGCCCCATTCCTCGGGAACGACCCCGCGAACCCGCACCCATGTCGTGCCCCACGGCTTGCCCCACGGCTGGCCGCGACGGATGGGCGCATAGTCCTGCGCGGTGGCGTACGCGAAGGAGACCGGCTCGCCGGGCGCGGTCCACGCCGCCAGCTCGACTTCCGCCCGATCGATTCCGACCGCCGGGATGAGGTCGTCCCGTAGCACGCGGGACACGCGGGCGAGGACCCGCTCCCTCCCCACGGTCACGCTCCCACGCCCGAGGGGGCGCCGTAGCGATCGATGGCGACGGCCATGATTCCGAACTGTTCGGTCAGCAGCCCCTCGTACCCGCAGGCTGCGCCGTCCCATTGGCGCCAATCGACGCCCGTCTGCGATCCGCCGAATGCGGACCCGTCGCCGAGCGAGGCACACAGTTCGCGCAGGAGTGACTCCGCCTCGTCGGTCAGGCCCACCCGGTACAACGCGGAGACGAAGTGCCTCGACTGCGAGTGCGACAGTGCGCCGTTCAGGTAGAAGCCATGCGGGTACCCGTGCATCGGCCGTGTGAGATCCGCATCGGGGATGGGCCAGAGGTTGTTCGGCAAACCCCATCGGGCCGGCGCGGCACACCGGTCGCGGTATTCCCGCCAGAGCGCCTCGATGATGGGTCGCTCGCGCTCGCGCGGCAACACGCCGCTGTTGACGACGATCGCGTTGACCGCGAGGAACGCATAGTCGTGCAGACGGTCTTCCGCGCACCGCCATCCGGCAACCCACCCGGTGTCGGGATTGACGAACGTGGACACGAAGGCGGCAGCAATACGACGACGCCACTCGCCCATCCCCTCGGTGAGCTGCGCGGCCCCGAGCGCGGGCAGTGTTTCCTCCAGGCTGGTCAGCGCCTGGAACAACATCGCGTTGACGTACGCATCCTTCCATCCGAACGACACCACGTCGTACCAGTTGGTGCTCCAGTCGTACTCCCCGCTGACGCCGCGCCGGTATGGGCTCTCGATGAGACCGTCGTCGTCGACGTCGCGCGCGGCCAGCGCCGTGAGCTTGTCGTCGATCTTGCCGGCGTACCCCCGAACCCATTCGGGATCGCCCGCCTCTCGCAGGTACTCCGCCAGCCCGAGCAGGGTGCCCACGCCCGAGATCAAGTACTCGTCTTCGGCCGGGCGCAAGCCGGCGCCGTCTCGCATGGTGCCACTCGCGTAGCCGGGCCCGCCGTCCAGCCATCTCTCCAGGGAGTCTCGCATCATGCGCTGCGTATCGACGCCGGGGACCACCTCGCCGCACCCGCGTGCGAGCGCCGACCAGGTGTCCATGCTCATCGGGCAGTGGATCGACACGCTGTTGTTGCTGAACGTGCCCGTGTCGGCACGGTACGACAGCCCTGTGAGGGCGACGCGCTGCAACGCCCGGGCCACCTCGGCGGGCGCGTCGGC
>NZTV01000014.1 GCA_002703245.1 Microbacterium sp. | reverse complement strand
TGACACGACCCGCACGGCAAACCTCGCCCGGAGCAAGGCCAGACAGGGGATGATGACGCGGCCCGCCGAGTCCCCGGGTAGGCCGCTGGAGCGTCACGGTGACGTGACGCCGAGAGAGATGACCGTCGAAGGGGCGTCAGCCCCGGAACAGAACCCGGCGTACAGGCCGGCCCATTCGCCTCTCAGTCCACCGCGAGCGAGGCGGCGCCGATGATGCCCGCATTGTTGCGGTGGACGGCCGGCACGATCGGTGTCCTGATATCCAGCAGGGGCAGGAATTGGTCGGCGTGCTTGGACACGCCGCCGCCGACGACGAACAGGTCGGGGCTGAAGAGGAACTCGATGTGGCTGTAGTACCACTGCAGGCGCGAGGCCCACTTCTTCCACGACAGCTCGTCGCGCTCCATCGCGGAGTACGCCGCGTAGGCTTCCGCATCCTTGCCGTGGTTGGCCCGGTGCACGTGCCCGAGCTCGCTATTCGGGATGAGCGTGCCGTCGTAGATCATGGCCGATCCGATCCCGGTGCCCAGCGTCGTGAGGATCGTCAGTCCGCCGCCTCCCTTGGCCGCGCCGTACCGGACCTCGGCCACACCGGCGACGTCTGCGTCATTTGCGAAGTGGATGTCTCGCCCGAGGCCCTTCTCGAAGAAGGTCTCCGCCTCGAACCCGATCCACTCGTCGGAGACGTTCGCGGCCGACAGCGTCCGCCCGGCTTTCACGATGGCCGGAAAGGCCACGCCGAGCGGCAGTGCTTCGTCGGTCACACCCAGCTTGTCGAGCACGACGGTGACGGCCTCGAGCACGTCTTGGGGCTTGGCGCCCTTCGGGGTGGACACCTTCATGCGGTCGCTGATGAGCTCACCGCGCTCCAGATCGACGATGCCGCCCTTGATTCCCGTACCGCCGATGTCGACGCCGACCGCCCGCGTGCTCTTCGCTGCCATGCTTTCACCCTATCCAGCGCGGCGGGGTGGATCAGTAGGATCGAGCGCAGGGCGTCATACCGACGCACGCGAACCGGAGGAGGCGGCGATGTCGGGCAGCGAAGAGAAGTTCTGGTACAACCTTTCGACCGGGCAGGTCGAGAAGGGGCATGTGTCGCCGGCGATCGACCGCGCCGGTCCCTTCGACACCGCGGAAGAGGCCGCGCGGGCACCCGAGTTGCTCAAGGAACGCTCCCGTGCGTGGGCCGACGACGACGCGCGGGACGACGGGTGGGGCGTGGGCGGATCCGCTTCCGACGACAAGTAGTCTGGCAGTCAGCCGACCGACCTTCATTGGAGGGAATGTGATGGACAAGCAGCGCGACTTCGTTCTGCGCACGATCGAGGAGCGCGGCGTCAAGTTCGTCCGACTCTGGTTCACCGATGTGATCGGCACCCTCAAGTCGGTGGCGATCGCGCCGGCGGAGGTGGAGGGCGCCTTCAACGAGGGGCTCGGCTTCGACGGTTCGGCCATCGAGGGGCTGACCCGCACGTACGAGTCGGACCTGCTCGCACACCCCGACCCGACCACGTTCCAGACGCTGCCGTGGCGTGGCGAGATCGACCCGACGGGGCGGATGTTCTGTGACATCACCACCCCCGACGGGCAGCCCGCGGTGGCCGATCCGCGCTACGTGCTCAAGCGGTCCCTCGCGAAGGCCGCCGATGCGGGGTTCACCTTCTACACGCACCCGGAGATCGAGTTCTACCTGCTGAAGTCCTCGCGCTTCGGCGCGGAGGGCCCCGAGCCGGTCGATTCGGCCGGCTACTTCGACAACGTCCCCGGGGGAACGGCCCACGACTTCCGTCGCCGGTCGGTGCGGATGCTCGAAGACCTCGGGATCTCCGTGGAGTTCAGCCACCACGAGGGCGGTCCCGGGCAGAACGAGATCGACCTGCGATACGCGGATGCCTTGACGACAGCCGACAACATCATGACCTTCCGGACCGTCATCAAGGAGGTGGCGATCGAACAGGGCGTCTACGCGACGTTCATGCCCAAGCCCCTCGGCGGCCGACCCGGGAGCGGCATGCACACACACATGTCGCTGTTCGAGGGGGACACCAACGCCTTCTACGAGGAGGGCGGGCAGTACCAGCTCTCGAAGGTCGGACGGCAGTTCATCGCGGGGCTCCTGCGTCACGCGAACGAGATCTCCGCCGTGACCAACCAGTTCGTCAACTCCTACAAGCGCCTGTGGGGTGGCGACGAGGCGCCCAGCTTCATCTGCTGGGGCCACAACAACCGTTCCGCACTCGTGCGTGTGCCGATGTACAAGCCGAACAAGGGCCAGTCGTCGCGCGTGGAGTACCGCGGGATCGACTCGGCGGCGAATCCGTACCTCGCCTACGCACTGATGCTGGCGGCGGGACTCAAGGGGATCGAGGAGGGTTACGAGTTGCCCGCCGAGGCCGAGGACAACGTGTGGTCGCTCACCGACTCCGAACGTCGCGCCCTCGGATATGCGCCGCTTCCGACCAGTCTCGACCACGCGCTGGAGTACATGGAGGAATCCGAACTGGTCGCCGAGACGCTGGGCGAGCAGGTCTTCAACTACGTGCTGCTGAACAAGCGCCGCGAGTGGCAGGAGTACCGCTCACAGGTGACGCCGTACGAGCTGAAGAGCAACCTCGAGATGCTCTGACGTCGGCTCCATGGCCAGCGACCGCTCCTCGACGCTGACGGGGCTCGCCCGCGTCGGCTTCCGTCGGCTCACCGAAGCCGACGCGGACCTCAACGAACTCGCCGACCTCATCGGCGTCGCCTGGGGGGACCTGCGCGACGCCGCGTCCGACGCGGCCGATCCCGACGCGGCCGTCTCGGGAATCCTGTTCATCGCGCGCCGCGACGCCGATGCGGTGCGTTCCCTCGCGTCCTCGGAGACGGGCTGGCGCGCCCTGTGGGCGCTGTTGGGCGCCTCGACCGGGTTCGCGGAGTTCTTCCTCCGGCACCCCGAGGAGTTGCGGGAGCTTGTGGACGCCGGGATCCGGCTCCCCACCGATGTCGAGATGCTCGACGAACTCCTGGACGCCGTGGGCGCGCGCGACGGGTTCGCCGAAGACGGCAGTGAGCGCGCGTGGGTGGCCCTGCGGGTGCGCTATCGACGTATGCTCGCCCGGATCGCCGCTTTCGACCTGCTCAGCGCCTCGCCGGTGGACCAGGTGCCCTTCGTCGCCGGACGCCTCGCCGACGCCGCGGCGGCGGCGTTGGAGGCTTCCCTGTGCGTCGCGCGCACCCGGGTCTCCTCGACGGGTGCGGCCTTCCCCCGCGAGCAGGTGGCGGCCACCCGTCTGGCGGTGATCGGCATGGGCAAGACCGGCGCGCGCGAGCTCAACTACGTCAGCGACGTCGATGTCATCTTCGTCGGCGACGGCGAGCCGTGGCTGCGCGACGAGGTGGGTGAGAGCCGGGTCATCGACATCGCGACGCGGCTGGCGGTGCAGACGATGCGCGGGCTGTCGGAAATGGAGATCGAGCCCCCGCTGTGGGAGGTCGACGCGAACCTCCGCCCGGAGGGCAAGCAGGGCGCTCTGGTGCGCACCCTCGAGTCCCACCTGTCCTATTACGACCGCTGGGCCAAGAGTTGGGAGTTCCAAGCGCTTCTGAAGGCGCGGGCGATCGCCGGGGACGTCGAGCTCGGAGAGGCCTACGTCAACGCCGTGGGCCCGAAGATCTGGACCAGTGCCGCCCGCGAGAACTTCGTGGACAGTGTGCAGCGCATGCGTGAACGCGTCACCGATCACATCCCGCCCGAAGAGGTCGCACGCCAGATAAAGCTCGGCCCCGGCGGCATCCGCGACATCGAGTTCACCGTACAGCTGCTGCAGCTGGTCCACGGCCTGTCCGACCACGGCATCCGCCAGCGGAGCACGCTGGCGGCCCTGGACGCTCTCGTGGCCGAGGGGTACATCGGCCGGGCCGAGGCGGCCGCGTTCTCCCGCGACTACCGCATGCTCCGCCTCCTCGAGCACCGCGTGCAACTGCGTCACCTGCGGCGGACCCACCTCATGCCCGACGAGCCCGATGCGCTGAGCGCCCTGGCCCGTGCCACCGACCTCGGTGACACCGCCGACGCCGTGGTCACGATGTGGGAGTCGGTCAAACGCGAAGTGCGCGACATCCATGTCCGGCTGTTCTATCGGCCGCTGCTGTCAGCGGTCGCCGCTCTTCCCGAGGGGGAGCGCTCCTTGTCCGCCGAGCAGGCCAAAGACCGCTTGGCGGCGATCGGCTTCCGCGATCCCGGAGGCGCACTCCGACACATCGGCGCGCTCACGTCGGGGCTCAGTCGCAAGTCCCAGATCCAGCGTCACCTCATGCCCGTGATGCTGCGGTGGTTCGCCGACGGGGTCGATCCCGACTACGGTCTGATCGCGTTCCGCCGACTCAGTGAACGGCTGGGCGATTCGCCGTGGTTCCTGCGGATGCTCCGCGACTCCTCCGGGGCCGCAGAGGACCTCACGCGGGCGCTCTCGGGGTCGCGGTACGTCGGTGAGCTCATGGAGTGGATCCCCGAGTCCGCCGCGTGGCTCGATGACCAGCAGCGGTTGCGTCCCCGATCCGGTGTCGCGTTGCAGGAGGAGGCCCGGGCCATCCAGACCCGGCACGACAACGTCGAAGACGCCATGCACTCGGTGCGCGCGCTGCGCCGCCGGGAGATGCTCCGCACGGCGATGGGGGGCATTCTCGGTGTCCTCACGATCGAGGAGATCGCCGACACGCTCACGACCATCAGCGAGGTCACCATCCAGGCCACCCTGCGCGCAGTCCGCCGCGAAGTGGTGCCCGAACAGGACCAAGCCCTCGACTTCTCCGTGATCGCGATGGGGCGGTTCGGCGGCCGGGAACTCGGGTTCGGATCCGACGCCGACGTGATGTACGTCTACCGACCGAACGGCGTCGAGCCGCAACGCGCGCATGAACTGGCACAGGCGTTGGTCCAGGGGCTGAGGCGCCATTCGGAGGACCATCGGCTTCCGTTGGATCTGGACGCGGACCTGCGGCCGGAGGGACGCAACGGGCCGATGGTGCGGTCCTTGGATTCCTACGCGGCGTACTACCGGCGGTGGTCGTTGTCCTGGGAGGCCCAAGCGCTCCTCCGGGCGCGGGGCATCGCCGGTAGCGTCAAGCTCATCCGCGCCTTCACGGAACTGGCCGACGAGGTGCGCTACCCTGTCGACGCGGATCCGCAGGGGCTACGCGAGATCAAGCGCATCAAGGCCCGCGTCGAGAATGAGCGGCTGCCCCAGGGGGCGGACCCCGCACGGCACCTGAAGCTGGGACCCGGAGGGCTGAGCGACGTCGAATGGCTCGTGCAGCTGCTCCAGCTGCAGCACGCGCACGCGGTCCCCGGAATGCGGACGACCTCGACCCTGGGTGCGCTCGAGGCGGCTCGGGACGCGGGCCTGGTGGGCGCGTCGTCGACGGACCGTCTCGCGGCCGCTTGGCGGTTGGCCAGCCGTCTGCGATCGGCCAATACGCTCCTGTCCGGGCAGACCAGCGACGTGCTTCCCACCGACCGTGTGAAGCTCGACGGGATCGGGCGGCTCCTGGAGATGCCTCCCCACAGTGCGAGCGTCGTCGAGGAGGAGTGGGTGCGCACCGCTCGACGTGCCCGCCGTACCTTCGACAAGCTCTTCTACGGCTGATCGAGCGCACCCCGACCGACTCGGCCGCGATCGTGACGGAAGAAGGCCCCCGGTTTCCCGGGGGCCTTCTTCCGTCACACGATGTGCGTCACACGCCGAAGTAGAGCTCGTAGATCTGAGGGGTTGCGGTGGAGTAACGGCAGGGGTTGTCGACCGCGGAATCACGCGGATCTGACCACGTGTCGTCGAGGTCAGGCATGCGCGGTGCTGGGAGTTCTGCGGACTTTTCGCGGACTCGTGTGGTGCGAACCACAGGCACCACACGTGGTGCGGGGAGAGAGAAATCTGGAAGCGAGCGCGGTCTTCCGTGGTCGCGAGCGATCGGAAAAAACCGGGGCATCGAGGTTGCCAACTCTGGCCACCTCGTGTCAGATTCCTGACACCTGGGGGTGGTGATCCGCCACCCCACGTGAGGAATTTGTCCTCGAGTCGGAATGTCACCCCGAGAATGTCACACCAACGGATGTCATACGCACACGCAAGTGTGGAAGGTGGCGCGGTCTTCCGGCCGGCGGTGCGCGATCAAAACTCGTCGGCTCTATGCTCGGTGCCGTGCTGGCAATCCTCGCTGCGATCGTGCCGATCCTCGCGTCGACCTACGTTGCTGGGTCTGTGCTGCTTGAGCATGCGCATGCTGCTCACGTGGCACGAGTGTTCCCGCGCGTGTGGGGACGGTACAACGCAGAGCTCGAGGAGCTGAAGGCTGAGATGACTATGCACGATCCACGGTGGAATGCTCGGTCTCAGGCGCTCACGGCTCGTCGAATGCGCCTCTTCGAGGCCAATGGGATTGACCCACACATCGGGACGAGGAAGGCCATGAACGAGTCTGTAGTGCCGAAGGCTCCTAGCACGATGGAGCAGCGTCGACAGTGGGTGCTTCTGTTCGGCTCTCTTGTGGGCGTCTTCTTCCTTGCACTGTCCTTGGTCTGACCCCATCAGCGTCGACTGCCGTTGGACAGCTTGACCTTGCGACGCTGGCCGTCTTGTTCGATCTCGAAACGCACGAGGTCGCGTATGGGCAGCTCGGTTCGATTCGTCACGTAGATGTTGATCTCCCCAGTTGTTCGGGAGCCAGCCTCGAATGCGCGGTCGAGCCGGTCCTCGTAGGAGGAGAGGGGCTCGACAACTTCGCGGCCGCCCGGGTTGTCACCGATCAGCGCGAGGGTTGGGCCGGATGTCACACCGCCTTGTGCGAGGCGGGGGAGGCTGACAGTGGGGATGAGGGGCAGGGTGATGCCTACTGCTCCGGACACGTCGTTGACGGCGCTGATCATGCCGTTGATGAGTCCGATGGCACCGTTGATGCCGGACTGGACTGCGCCAATGACGCCGTTGAAGACGTCGCGAACGATTCCAGCGAGGCCGCCCCACATGTTGTTCCAGGCGTCGCTGATCCAGTCCAGGCCGTTTCCGATGCCGTCCATGACCCACCCGATCGCGGTCTTGACGCCATCAACGATGCCTTCCCAGATCCCCGTGACGATGCTGGAGATTGTGGACCAGACGGCGTCCCAGTTCTCGATGAGCCAGACGAGGCTGTTGATGAGCCATCCGAGGAAGCTGGTGTCCCAGAGGAACTTGAGAACGGCGATGAAGCCTTCCCAGACGTCGCCGATCCAGGCGCTGAAGTCTTCCCAGACGCCCTCCCACCATCCGACGAAGTTGTCGATGACGTCGCCGATCCAGCCCATGAACGTGGACCAGATGTCGGTGATCCAGGCGACGACGGTGTCCCAGTTGAGGACGAGAGCGACGATCGCGGCGATGAGGCCGACGATGCCGACGATGATCCAGGTGATCGGGCTGGCGAGGATGGCGGCGTTGGCGGCCCAGATGGTCGCGGTCCATGCGACGAAGGCGGCGACGAGGATCGTGCCGATCACGCCCGCGAAGGCGCCGATGGCCCATTGATTCTCGCTGATCCAGTCACCGAATTGGTCGATGTAGGGCATCACGTAGGCGAGGCCGTCTCCGACAGCGTCAAATACGGCGGTCGCGACCGGTTCGAGGGCCACCATGAGGGTGTTCATGGTCTCGGACCACTGTTCACCGAAGCTCTTGGTCTCGTCGGCGACGCCGAGGATCGTGTCGCTGGTGGCTCCTGTTGCGGCCATGAGATCGTCGACCTCGAGCACGCCAGTCTGAAGTGCCCCGATGAAGTCCTGTGCACCCTTGGTGCCGAACACTTGGCTTGCGAGATCGAGAGCTGCAGCCTCGTCGCCAGCGGCGAGAAATCCGCCGATCTCGTCGGTGACGCGCTCGAATGCCGCCTGCGGTTGTTCGCCGTCGCGAGCGAGGTTGACGAGACCCTTCGACATTGACCCGAGCATCTTCTCGCTGTTGAGGCCGGCCTTGTCCAGGGAGCCGAGGAGCGAGATCGAGTCCTCGAACCCGAACCCGAGCATTTCGAGCGACGGAGCGACGGTCTGGACACCGCTGGCGAGGTCATTCATGCCTACGCCGGTGGCCTGGGAAACCTGGAACAGGCTGTCCATCGCGCCCGCGACGTCCTCGCCTTCGATCTTGAAGGCGCTGAACGCGGCGGACGCGCCTGCGATGTCGATGTCCTCGCCGAGCATGCGAGACGCTTCGAGCACCTGAGTGCTGACCGTCTCGAGGTCGGAACCGGTGAGCCCCAGTCGGGTGTTGAGGTCAGCGACGGCTGTGCCGACATCTTCGAAGTTGGCGGGCACCTGCTTGCCAATGTTCTGAGCACTCTCAATGAGCCCGTCCAGGGCGTCGCCGGTCGCTCCGGTTCCGGTGCGGATGGTGTCTTCGACCTTGTCGAATGTGTCTCCGATCGCGAACAGTCCCGCGGCCGCGCCGAGGCCTGCAGCCCCAGCGACGCCTGCGATTGCGCCCATGCCCTTGCCGAACTTGCCGAGCTTGGATTCAGCCTGTGCGGTGTCGGCGAGGACCTTGATCATGTAGTCCACGGAGGTGGCCATGGTGTGCCTCTCGTTGAGGGGGTGCCAGGGGTGCGGAGAGTGTCCGAACCCCTGGCTAGGTCTCGCGCTGGTTGCCCCAGGGGAGCGCCTGACAACCAATCCCGCGTGCAGAAAGGAGTAAAAAACGCGGGGACGCGAGTCTTGC
>NZTV01000064.1 GCA_002703245.1 Microbacterium sp. | reverse complement strand
GCCGCCACCCATGGCAAACTTCACGATCGCCGACATCAAGGCGCTGCGCGAGCAGCTCGGCACGGGCATGGTCGACACCAAGAAGGCGCTCGAGGAGGCCGACGGCGACGTCGAGAAGGCCACCGAGATCCTGCGTCTGAAGGGTGCGAAGGGCAACGCCAAGCGCGCCGACCGCTCCACCAGTGAGGGCCTCGTCGCCGCTCACGAGCAGGACGGCAGCGTCACCCTGATCGAGCTCGCGTGCGAGACCGACTTCGTCGCCAAGAACGAGCGCTTCGGTGCCCTCGCCGAGAAGGTCCTGGCAGCCGCCGCGGCCGCCGGTGCGGACTCCGTCGAGGCCGCACTGGCCGCAGACGCCTCCGGTCAGACCGTCGACCAGCTCATTTCGGACGAGGCCGCCATCATCGGCGAGAAGGTCGAACTGCGCCGCGTCCGCACGCTGTCGGGCGACAACTTCGAGATCTACCTGCACAAGACCAGCAAGGACCTGCCCCCGCAGGTCGGCGTGGTGCTCGCCTACACCGGCGACGACGCGGAGACCGCCCGCAGCCTCGCGCAGCACATCTCCTTCGCCAACCCGTCGTACCTCTCCCGTGACGAGGTCCCCGAGGCCGACGTCGAGAAGGAGCGCGAGCTCGTCACCGAGATCTCCCGCAACGAGGGCAAGCCCGAGGCTGCGCTTCCGAAGATCGTCGAAGGCCGCGTCAACGCGTTCTTCAAGCAGGTCGCGCTGCTCGACCAGGACTACGCCAAGGACAACAAGCAGTCGGTGGCCAAGGTCGCCTCCGACGCCGGTCTGACCCTGACCGGGTTCGCCCGGTTCAAGGTCGGGGCGTAATCGCTTCGAAGGCCCGCACCGCCCCCGGTGGTGCGGGCCTTTTCTCATGCCCTTCGATAGGTTGTACGCGACGAGAGGAATCACGTGATCGATGAAGCGACCGGACGCCGGCGCGTCCTGCTGAAGCTGTCGGGAGAAGCGTTCGGTGGGGGAGCGATCGGGGTCAACCCCGACGTCGTCTCGCAGATCGCGCGCGAGATCGCCGAGGCGGTGGATCGCGTGGAGATCGCCGTCGTCGTCGGCGGCGGCAACTTCTTCCGTGGTGCCGAGCTGAGCCAGCGCGGTATGGACCGCGGGCGAGCCGACTACATGGGCATGCTCGGAACCGTCATGAACGCCCTCGCGCTGCAAGACTTCCTCGAGCAGGCCGGCGCCGCGACGCGCGTGCAGTCGGCCATCTCGATGACACAGGTCGCCGAGCCCTACATCCCCCGGCGTGCCGAGCGTCACATGGAGAAGGGGCGCGTGGTGATCTTCGGCGCGGGGGCCGGTCTGCCGTATTTCTCCACCGACACCGTCGCGGCCCAGCGCGCACTCGAGATCGACGCCTCCGAGGTGTTGGTCGCCAAGAACGGGGTGGACGGCGTGTACACCGCCGACCCGCGCACGGACGCCTCGGCGACGCGTATCGACCGCATCACTTACCTCGACGCGCTGCAGCGCGGCCTCAAGGTCGTCGACTCGACCGCATTCAGCCTGTGCATGGACAATCGCATGGACATGCGCGTGTTCGGCATGGAGCCGGCCGGTAACGTGACCCGGGCGCTGCTGGGTGAGTCGATCGGCACGCTCGTCACGGCTGACTAGACTGAGTGTTCGGTTCTAATGATGGGAGTCACTTGTGATCGCTGATGTGATGGCGGATGCCGGATCGCGCATGGACCGTGCCGTCGAAGCGGCGAAGGAAGACTTCGCGACCGTGCGGACGGGGCGTGCGAACCCGCAGCTGTTCCAGAAGATCCTCGTCGACTACTACGGCAGCCCGACTCCGCTCGCACAGCTGGCGTCGCTGGCGAACCCGGAAGCGCGCTCGCTGATCGTGACGCCGTACGACAAGTCGGCACTCAAGGCCATCGAACAAGCGATCCGCGATACACCGAACCTCGGGGCGAACCCGACCAACGACGGCAACATCGTGCGCGTCACCATGCCCGAACTCACCGAGGAGCGCCGCAAGGAGTTCGTCAAGATCGTCCGGACGAAGGCCGAGGATGCGAAGGTCCACGTCCGTGGCATCCGTCGCAAGATGAAGGACGACCTCGACACGCTCAAGAGCGAGGTCGGCGAGGACGAGTTGGTCCGCGCCGAGAAGGAGCTCGACGCCCTCACGCGCGCGCACGTCGATGAGATCGACGAGGCGCTCAAGCGCAAAGAGGCGGAACTGCTCGAAGTCTGAGTGACGCATGACCGACGCCCCTGACACGCCGTCAGACGACGAGGACGTCGCGCCGCCCGCTCGGCGCGACGCCGACTCGCCGCGCCTGGACACCGATCCGGATGCACCCGAGTCCTCGCCGGCGTTCCAGGAGCACGTGCGTGCCATGCGCACCGGCGTCGAGTCGCAGATGGCGCACGCCCGTGCGGAGTTCGATCAGGCCAACGAGCGGATCAAGGAGCGCACCGGTCGCGACCTCATCGTCGCGATCCTGATCGGTGTCGCCATCGGCGGCACGCTTCTGCTCTCCCTGGTGCTGCTGAAGTGGATCTTCGTCCTGTTCGCGCTCGTGGCGACCGTGTTCGGCATCCTCGAGATCAGCCGGGCCCTCACCGTCTCCGGCCGCCGCATCGACGTCGCCCCGCAGGTCGGCGTCGGCGTGGTGCTCGTGCTGTCGGGGCTTCTGACCGACCTGTGGCTGCACTGGGTCGTCACCTTCGTCGCCGTCGTCGTGGTGGCGGTGTGGCGCCTGCTCGCGCAAATGGTCGCGGTGGACGACAGGTCCCCCTCGGACGTGCTCGCCGATGTGCTCACCGGCGGATTCGTCCAGCTCTACGTGCCCTTCCTCGGCAGCCTCGCCCTCGTGCTGCTGCGCCAGGACGGTGGCGAGTGGTGGATCATCACCTTCATCCTCATCGCGGTCGTCGCCGACACGGGCGCCTACGTGAGCGGACTGACGCTGGGGCGCCACCCGATGGCGCCGAAGATCAGTCCCAAGAAGACCTGGGAGGGCTTCGCCGGTGCCGCTGTCGCCGCGCTGGCCGCCGGTGTCCTGGCATGTATGTTCATGCTCGGTCTCCCCTGGTGGACGGGTCTGATCTTCGGCGCCGCCGTCCTGCTGACCGCGACGGCCGGAGATCTGGGCGAGTCGATGATCAAGCGGGACATGGGCATCAAGGACATGAGCTCGTGGCTGCCCGGTCACGGCGGAGTGCTCGACCGGCTCGACTCGATCCTTCCGTCCGTGACGGTCGCGCTGGCCTTGTCCTACCTGTTCACTCCGTTGGTGGTGACCGCATGATGAGCACCGCCGCGGAGCCCACCGACGCACCCGAGCGCACGTCCTTCCCTCTCGCGCAGGGGCGTACACGCGGTTACGACCGTGACGCGGTGGACGAATTCCTGGCCCGTGCACGACGCGTCTTCGAAGGGGACGGCACAGAGCCGCTGACCTCCCACGACGTCCGCCGTGCCGCCTTCCCGCTGGCACGGCATGGATATGCGATCGCGGCCGTGGACGCGGCCCTGTCGCGCATCGAAGACGCCTTCGCCGCGCGGGAGCGCGAGACCGCGCTCGCGGACGGTGACGTCGAGGAGTGGGTTGGCGCCACACGCGAGGTCGCCCAGGAGGTGCTCGATCGGCTGAGCCGCCGCAAGGGGCGACGATTCGACCGGGTCGGCGCGCTCCGGTATGGCTATCGTGTCGACGAGGTCGACCTCGTCGGGGACAAGCTCGCGCGGTATCTCGCGGACGGTGAGCCGGTCTCGGTCGAGCAGGTGCGGTCGGTCGCCTTCCGCATGCAACGCGGCGGGTATCGCGAAGCCCAGGTCGACGCCGTCCTCGACGCGGTCGTGGACGTCATGCTCGCGGTGCGGTGATCACGCCGCGGGTCGCATGACACCGCGGGATGGCGTCGCTAGAATCGGGTCATTGTGACTGACGGAAGCGATCTCACCCCCGCGCGCCGCACGCGCCGTGAGGTCGCGCCCGCCGTCGCGGCGGGACGGGCGCCGGCCGCCCCCGCGGTGCGCTGGTCCCGACGGCGCGGCGTCCTGGCCGTTTTCGCCACCGTCGCGGCATTCGGGTTCGTCGCCGCCTACGCCGGCCCGACCGGGGTCGCTCTGAGCGAGGCGGGTGCCGAGGCCACGCAACCGATCACCTTGTACGCGAGCACGCTGGGTGATGCACAGACCCTGGTCACCGCGGCGGACGACGAGGAGATCCCGACCTTCGACCGCGGGAACTACGAGGTGTACGTCACCCCCACGCCCACACCCACTCCGGAGCCGGTCGTCGCATCGCAGAGTTCGTCCTCGTCGGCGTCGGCGACCGGATGGGCCCCGCCGTTCGTGACCCCCGATCCCGGGACGGCGCAGGCGATCGCCTACGAGATGGTCGCGGCGCGGGGCTGGGGAGACGGGGAGTTCTCCTGTCTGGTGGCGTTGTGGAACAAGGAGTCCGGCTGGCGGGTGAACGCCTACAACGCCTCCAGTGGCGCGTACGGCATCCCACAGTCGTTGCCCGGCAACAAGATGGCCAGTGCGGGTGCCGACTGGGAGACCAACCCCGCCACGCAGATCGCCTGGGGTCTCGGATACATCGGTGGGCGATACGGTACGCCGTGCGGTGCGTGGGGGCACTCGCAGTCCGTCGGCTGGTACTGAGCGATGGCGCGGTCCAACCGTCGGCGCCGTGATTCCGCGGCCGGCGACGCCTCCTTCGAGCGTTTGCTGGCCGGGTGGAAACGCACCGAGGTCCGCCGGGGGGTGGAGTGGACCGTGCAGCCGGTCTCGGCCGCCCGGGCGGTCAAACCGTACACCTGCCCCGGTTGCGGGCGCACGATCGAGCCGTCCACCGCGCACGTGGTCGCGTGGCGGGCCGACGGTGTGCTCGGCGACCGTGCGGATCTCGAGGCACGCAGACACTGGCACACGGCCTGTTGGAGGATCAGCTGATGGAGATTCGCGGACCGCTCATGCTTCCCGCGCGCAGGGAGGAGATCGAACTCGAGACCCTCGACGGGCTCACCCTCGTCGGGGAGATCGCCCTGCCCGCCGACCGTGAGCCGCGAGCGACTCTGGTGACCCTGCACCCGCTTCCGACCGCGGGTGGCTTCATGGACTCCCACGTGTTCCGCAAGGCCGCGGCGCGACTGCCGGCTCTCGCCGATCTCGCGGTGCTGCGGTTCAACACACGCGGCACCTCCTCGCCGCGGGGCACGAGCGAAGGCGAGTTCGACGGCGGCCGGGCCGAGGCGTTCGACGTCGCGGCCGCGATGGACTTCGTCCGCGAGCGTGGGCTGCCGTCGCCGTGGCTGGTGGGATGGTCGTTCGGCACGGAACTCACCCTCAAGTACGGCCGAGACCACGCCGCCGAAGGGTACATCCTGCTCTCGCCGCCGCTGCACCGTGCCACGGAGGAGGAGGTGGCGGCGTGGGCGGGGGAGCCGCGGCCGCTGGTGATCCTCGTTCCGGAGTTCGACGATTTCCTGCGGCCGGAGGAGGCCGTGCGACGCTTCGCGTCGGTGCCACAGGCGAACCTGATCGCCGTGGAGGGGGCGAAGCACCTGTGGGTCGGGGAGTCGCAGACCCGACGGGTGCTCACCGAGATCGTCGCGGCGGTCAACCCCGACGCGCTGCCGCTTCCGACCGAATGGTCCGGCCCGCTCCCCGACGCGAGCTGACTCAGCGTTCGTTCTGCCGGGGGATCAGCACCTGGCGGTACAGGATCAGGATACTGGCGGCCACGGGGATGGCCACCAGTGCTCCGAGCAGGCCGAGCAGCGAACCGCCCGCGAGAGCCGCGATCACGATGACGGCCCCCGGCACGGACACGGCCCTCCCCATGATCCGCGGGGCGATGACGTACGCCTCGAGTTGCATGTAGATCAGATAGTAGATCGCGGCGATCAGTGCCGTGGTCGGGCTGCCGAGCCCGGGGATGAGACACAGCAGCACGATGATCGTCGAGCCGGTGAGGGTTCCCACCAGCGGGATGATCGAGAACAGGAACGCCACGACGGCCAGCACCGCGGGGAACGGTGCGCCGATGATGCTGAGGAAGACCGCGCTCAGGGCGCCGTTGAGCACACCGAGCGACAATTGTCCGATGACGTAGTAGCCGACCGAGTCGGTGATCTGCTCGGCGAGGTCGATGAAGCGGGCCCGCCGCGAGGCGGGCACCAGCTGGTAGACGGCCCGCTTGAGGCTCGGGGTCGAGGCGGTGAAGTAGATCGTGAGGATGAGCACGATGAACGCACCCGTCAGACCGGCCAGTACCGCACCACTGAAGGCGATGACCCCCTGACCGATCGACTCCCCGATCTCGGCGACGTTCGTGGCCAGCCACTCCTCCGCGAACGCGAAGACGACATCGACGTCCAAGGTCGGGAACGTCGCCTGCAACCACGAACGCAGGTCGTCGAAGAAGGTTCCGCGCTCGACCAGGCGGGTGACCGCGACCACGAGCTGGGAGATCTGCGACACGATCAGCGGGACGATGACCAGCACGATGCCGGCGAACAGTGCGAGCACGCCCAGGACGGTCACCAGGACCGCCGCCCACCGGGGGAGCCGGCGCCGTTCGAGGAACGAGATCACCGGGTCCAGGCCGAGGGAGAGGAACAGCGCGGTACCGACGTAGAGCAGGATCGTCGAGAGGGTCTGCACGCTGCCGATGAGCACCAGGCCCAGTCCGACGCCCAACGTCGCCAGGAACGCCACCCGGAACGGGTTGTGGATCTTCACGCGGTCTCCTACCTCGGCCGTGGGCCTGTGGAGTCAGGATACGCATGAGCGCGCCGGAGTCGGTGCATCGACGCCTCCCGGTGGGTTTTCAGTTCAGGTCCGCTAGTCTGAAACGTCGATTGACGTCTGCACCGTGACCCGAGCGGACGTGGAGAGGTGTTTCCTTGCGATTCGTGTGGGCGGTTGTGGCGTTCGTCCTCGCCGCGGTGATGATCGGCGCGGGGATCGCGCAGCGCACCGTCTTCCAAGGCCCTGATGCGCAGACCGCGCAGTTCGACGTCGAAGAAGGCGTTCCGTACGTGCTGGTCGACGGCGGTGCGATGACCGCGTTCGCGGGCCCGCAGACGCTCCGCGTCCAGGGCGAGGGGGAACTGTTCGCCGCATACGGCCGTACGGCCGACCTCGAAGCGTGGCTCGCCGACGCCGAGTACGCGCACGTGACCGCGGACGACGCGGGGGCGATCTCCACCGCGACCGTCGAGCCGGTCGTCCCCGAGCCGACCGAGTCCGCGGCCGCCGACGACACCGCAGACGAGGAGAGCGCCGAGGAGGATGTCGTGCCCGGCCGCAACCCGGTCGGATCGGACCTGTGGCTGGACGAATACCAGCAGACCGATCTGCTCATCGCGCCCCTGCAGCTTCCCGCCGAAATGAGCGTGCTGGTGGCCGCGGACGGCACCGAACCGGCCCCGACCGACCTCAGCGTGTCGTGGCCCATCGAGAACAGCACCCCCTGGGCGGGGCCGCTGATCGTGGGTGGCGCGATCCTGATGGCGGTCGGCCTGTTCCTCTACGTGCTCGGCATCCGCCATGTCCGGCGCTCGCGCGGTCCGCGTCGCAAGGGACTGCCGCTGCCGGCGACCGAGCCGATCGACATCGCCGTCGACGACCCCGACAAGGGGGTCATCAGCGCCACCCCGACGCGTCGCACGCTCGGCCGTGGGCGACGCAGCCTCGTGGCGGCGCCGGTCATCGCGGCGTCGGCGCTGGTTCTCGGCGGCTGCTCCGCCGACGCCTGGCCCGACTTCGGCAGCACCCCCACGCCCTCGCCCACGGCCTCCGTGATCGTCCCCGAGGGCCAGCAGGCGCCCGCGGTGACCCGTCCGCAGGCCGAGCGGATCCTCGAGCGGGTCGCGGCCACGGTCGCCGAGGCGGACGAAGCACACGACCCCGACCTGGCGGCGACCCGCCTGGAGGGGGCCCCGCTGGCCGAACGCGAGACCCTGTACACGTTGCAAGACGCGATCGACGATCGCGAAGGCCTTCCCGCGATCCCCACGACACCTCTCGAGGTGGTCCTCCCACAGGCCACCGACGGCTGGCCGCGCACGTTCCTGGCTGTGGTCAACGATCCGGAAGGGACGGCGGCGACCACGATGTTCCTCACGCAGCAGGACCCCTGGTCGGACTACAAGCTGAGCTACTACTCCTACCTCGAAGCCGACACGACCCTTCCCGACCTCGCACCGGTGTACGTCGGCGCGACGCAGGTCCAACCCGACTCGCCGTTCCTCATCATGGAGCCGCAGGACCTGTCGGCCGCCTACGCGGACGTGATCAACAACGGCGAGGACAGCGAGTACGCCCCGATGTTCGAGCTCGACGAGGACCAGTTCCGCATCGGCGTCGCCGCCGACCGGCAGAAGCGCCTCGACGAGTTCAACGAGACAGCCGAGTCCACGGGCGAGCTGACCTTCTCGACGGAGCCCGGCGCGGAGGAACCCGCGGCGTTGGCGACGCTCGAAAGCGGCGCGATCGTCGCGGTGACGATCGAAGAGATCGACACCGTGAAGCCGACCGACGACGACGCCGTCATCAAACTCGACAACAACCCCACCGTGCAGACCCTCACCGGGGTCGACGAATCCTCCGAGGGATTCAGTACGGTGTATGTCGACCAGCTGTTCTTCTACGTCCCCGGACAGGGGTCCAGCGAGAAGATCAGACTCCTCGGATATGTTTCGAACATCCTCGACGCGAAGGTGATTGAGTGACCGATGCCTCCATGGCGGCCGCGATGCGCGGTGCCGTCGACCTGTCTTCCCTCCGCAACCGACCCGATCCCGCCGCGGCTCCGGCCTCGGGCGGGGCGGCGTCGTCCGCCCTCGTGCGTGACGTCACCGACGCGACCTTCCCGGAGGTGCTCGAGCTCTCGCGCACCGTTCCGGTGGTGGTCGATCTGTGGGCCGAATGGTGCGGCCCGTGTAAGCAGCTGAGCCCCATCCTGGAGAAGGTCGTCGTCGAGCTCGGCGGTCGTGTCGTGCTCGCGAAGGTCGACGTCGACGCGAACCCTCAGCTCGCGCAGGGCTTCCGCGCCCAGTCGATCCCGATGGTGGTGGCTCTGCTGGCCGGGCAGCCCGTCCCGCTCTTCCAGGGCGCCGTGCCCGAGCAGCAGGTCCGTGAGGTGTTCGGGCAGCTGCTGCAGGCGGCCGCCCAGAACGGTGTGACCGGAACCGTCACGCCCGACGACGCGGCCTCCGACGAGGACACCGAGACCGAGCCTGCCCTGCCGCCCGCGCATGCCGAGGCCTACGCGGCGATCGAAGCCGGCGACTATGAGCGGGCGGCCCGAGCGTACGAGTCGGCGATCAGCGAGAACCCCGGTGACAGCGACGCGAAGGCCGGGCTCGCGCAGGTGAGACTGCTCAGCCGCGTGCAGGGTGCCGACCTCCAGGCCGCGCGGACCGCCGCCGCGGAGGCCCCGCACGACGTCGACGCCCAACTGCTCGTGGCAGACCTGGATGTTGCGGGCGGTCACATCGATGACGCGTTCGAGCGCCTCCTGACGCTGTTCGCCGCCCTCGCGGGAGACGAGCGCACGCCCGTACGGGCGCGCCTGCTCGAGTTGTTCCAGGTCGTCGGTGACGCCGACCCGCGCGTGGTCCGCGCGCGGGCGAAGCTCGCCTCGCTGATGTTCTGACCGCGCCTCCGGTCAGTCGTGGGTGGCTGACGGGATGCGCGCGTCGGGGTCGTGGCGCAACCACAGCACCCCGAGCGGGGGGAGCGCCATCGAGGCGCGACCGTTCTCGTCGGCGTGCACCACCCCGAGGTTGCCGACGCCGGAACCGCCGTACTCCTGCGCGTCGGAGTTGAGGATCTCCCGCCACACCCCGGCTTCGGGCAGGTCGAGCTCGTGCGGGCGGACCGGCACCCCGGAGAAGTTGCAGACCACCGCGACGGTGTGGCCGTGCCCGTCGCGGCGGGCGAAGGCAATCACGTTGGGATTCCAGACGGGTCCGCCGATGCGGGAGAACGCCGACCCGTCGGTGTCCCGTGACCACAGCGCGGACTCGTCCCGGTAGACGCCGTTGAGGGTCGACACGAACGAGGCCAGCTGTGCATGGCTGGGCTGGTCGAGCATCCACCAGTCGAGACTGCGCCCCTCGGACCACTCCGACATCTGGCCGAACTCCTGCCCCATGAACAGCAGTTGCTTGCCCGGGTGACCCCACATGAAGGCGAGGAAGGCACGCATGTTCGCCAGCTTCTGCCAGTGGTCGCCCGGCATCCGGCCGAACAGGCTCCCCTTGCCGTGCACGACCTCGTCGTGGCTGATGGGAAGGATGAAGTTCTCGCTGAAGGCGTACACGAAGGAGAAGGACAATTCGCCCTCGTGATGACCGCGGTACATCGGGTCACGTGCGATGTACTGCAGCGTGTCGTTCATCCACCCCATGTTCCATTTGAACCCGAAGCCGAGTCCGGCGTGGTCGGTGGGCGCTGTCACCCCCGGGAAGCTCGTGGACTCCTCGGCGATGATCGAGATCCCCGGGTAGCGCTTGTACGCGGTCGCGTTGACCTCCTGGAGGAAGCGGATGGCTTCGAGGTTCTCCCGGCCGCCGTGTACGTTCGGCTCCCACTCGCCGGGTTCGCGCGAGTAGTCGAGATACAGCATCGAGGCGACCGCGTCGACACGTAGCCCGTCGACGTGGAATTCCTGCAGCCAGTACAGCGCGTTGGCGACGAGGAAGTTGCGCACTTCGTTGCGACCGTAGTCGAAGATCAGCGTGCCCCAGTCGCGGTGCTCGCCCCGCCGCGGGTCGGCGTGCTCGTACAGCGGCTCGCCGTCGAAGCGCGCGAGTGCCCACTCGTCCTTCGGGAAATGCCCGGGGACCCAATCCATGATCACGCCGATGCCGGCCTGGTGAAGACGGTCGATGAGGTGGCGGAGGTCGTCGGGGTGACCGAAGCGGCTCGTGGGGGAGTAGTACCCCGTCACCTGGTAGCCCCAGGAACCTCCGAAGGGATGTTCCGCCAACGGCAGGAACTCCACGTGGGTGAAACCATGTGCGGTGACGTACTCGACCAGCGGATCAGCCGCCTCACGATAGGACAGGCCGGGGCGCCACGAGCCCAGGTGCAGCTCGTAGATGGACATGGGACGAGACAGGGCCGGTGCGGCGGCGCGCTCGTCCATCCACGCCTGGTCGCCCCATTCGTAGGAGGTGTCGACGACCACGGAGGCCGTCGCGGGGGGGACCTCGGCCCACCGCGCCATCGGGTCGGCCTTCTCGACCCAGTGGCCGTTCTTCGTGCGCAGGGCGAATTTGTACGTGGTGCCCGCTTCGACCCCGGGGATGAAGATCTCCCAGACCCCGCTCGAACCCATCGATCGCATCGCGTGGGCGGTGCCGTCCCAGCCGTTGAAGTCGCCGATGACGCGGACGGCCTGCGCATTGGGTGCCCAGACGGTGAAGGCGGTGCCGGTGCTGCCGTCGCTGACGCGCGGATGTGCACCCAGCGCCAGCCACAGCTGTTCATGGCGTCCCTCACCGATGAGGTGCAGGTCGAGCTCACCGATGGTGGGAGGGTGTCGGTACGGGTCGTCGACGCACCATTCGGAGCCGTCCTCGTACGTGGTCACGATCTCGTACGCGCCGGCGTCGCCGCCACGGGTCCCCTCCCAGATCCCCTCGCGCACGTGCTCGAGCGGCACGCGGGTGCCGTCGGTGAACACGGCGACGACGCTGTGCGCCAGCGGTCGGCGGGCGCGCACGGTCCACACCGCACCGCCCTCGTCGTCGCGGGTCGCGTGCAGGCCGAGCACGGCGTGCGGGTCGTGGTGTGCGCCGGAGGCGACGGCATCCAGCAGAGCGTCGTCGGGGTAGGTCATCACGCCTCCTTCACGTGCAGGATGTGCACCGGCTGGGTGAACGCGTCCAGTCGCACGTAGTTGTGGTCGGTCCAGGTCCAGCGGGCCCCGGTGAGGAGGTCTTCGACCTCGAAGCCTTCGCCCGGTGCGACGCCCCAGATGCGGGTGTCGAGGTGCACGGTCGTCTCGCGGACCGAATGGGGATCGACGTTGACGACGACGATGATCGTGTCGGAGGCCCCGTCCGGGCTGACGGCGGCGTCGAGGTGCTTGGAGTACACCAGCACGGCGTCGTCGTCGCTCCAGTGCGCGGAGAAGTTGCGCAGCTGCCGCAGCGCGGGATGTGCGCGTCGGATCTCGTTCAGACGTGTCAGGAACGGGGCGAGCGAGTCGCCTCGATCGATCGCGCCCTTCCAGTCGCGGATCTTGTACTCGTATTTCTCGTTGTCGATGTTCTCTTCCGAACCCGGACGCGCGACGTTCTCGAACAGCTCGAACCCGGCGTACACGCCGTAGACGGGGGCCGCGGTGGCCGCGATCGCGGCGCGGATCGCATAGGCCGGACGCCCCCCGAACTGGAGGTATTCGGTCAGGATGTCCGGGGTGTTCACGAACAGGTTCGGCCGGAGGAAGTCGGCGGTGTCGTGGGCGAGGCCCCCGAGGAACTCCTCCAGTTCCGTCTTGCCGTTGCGCCACGTGAAGTAGGTGTAGCTCTGCTGGAAGCCGACTTTGGCCAGACCCTGCAAGGGTGCCGGTCTCGTGAACGCCTCGGCGAGGAATACGACCTCCGGCTCCTCGGCGGCCACGGTGGCGATGAGCCACTCCCAGAACTGCAGGGGCTTGGTGTGGGGGTTGTCGACACGGAAGATCTTCACGCCTTGGGCGATCCAGTGGCGCACGATCCGCAGCACCTCGGCTCGGATGCCGTCGGGGTCGTTGTCGAAGTTGACCGGGTAGATGTCCTGGTACTTCTTCGGCGGGTTCTCCGCGTAGGCGATCGAACCGTCCGGAAGAGTCGTGAACCACTCCGGATGCGCGCTCACCCAGGGGTGGTCCGGGGAGGCCTGCAGGGCCAGATCGAGCGCCACCTCGATTCCTTCGGCGCGCGCGGCGCGGACGAATGAGCGGAAGTCCTCGATCGTGCCGAGGTCGGGATGGACCGCGTCGTGTCCACCCGCTTCCGAGCCGATGGCCCACGGCGACCCCGGATCGGCCGGTCCCGCGTCGAGGGTGTTGTTCGGCCCCTTTCGGTTGGACAGACCGATGGGGTGGATCGGGGGCAGGTACAACACGTCGAAGCCCATCGCGGCCACAGCCGGCAGACGCTCGGCGGCGGTGGTGAACGTTCCGGAGGCGATGGTGCCGTCCGCGCGCCGCGTCGCACCCTCCGAGCGGGGGAAGAACTCGTACCACGCGCCCACGCCGGCGCGCTCGCGCTCGACCAGGAGGCGGTGCGACTCCCGCCGGGTCATCAGGGCCGTCAGCGGGCGTCGCCAGAACATCTCGGCGATCTCCTCGTCGATGACAATCGCATGCGCGACGGAATCCTCGACGCGTTCGTCGCGCAGGGTCGTCGCGGCCGCCGTGAGCGTTTTGCGCTCACCGTCCGGACGTGACTTCTCGGCGGCGGCACGCGTGAACACAGCGGCGCCCATCTCGCGCATGAGGGCGGTGTCGACGCCCGCCGTGATCTTCAGGTCCGCGGCATGCCGCCATGTCGCGAATTCGTCGGAGAAGGCTTCGAAGCGGTAGCGCCACTCGCCCTGCTCGAGGAGGGCGACCTCCGCACTCCACCGGTCCAGACCGCCGTCGAGCGGGCTCAGCCGGTGCAGGGACTTGTCACCGCTGGGCGAGGTCAAGCGCACCTGCACCCCGATCTTGTCGTGGCCCTCCCGGAAGGCGGTGATCCGGAACGGGACGACCTCGCCGACGAATGCCGACGGGCGGAATCCGCCGCCGGGGACGGCCGGTGCGGGGGCGTCCGTGGCGATACGCCCGGTGACGGTGTCCCGCGCGGTCTGCGCATCGGACGCGGGGCGGACGGGGATCGAGGCGGCGCTCCGCCAGGGCAGGGACTGTGCTGTGCGCGACTGGACCACGGTCCGAACCTATCGTGACCGGGTCGTCGGATACAGGTCTACGGGTGGGGGTTGACACTCTCGATGCGGAACAGTTCCATGGCGGTGCCCGGGAGGTCGATGCGGTCCCCGGGCGCGTGCCGGGAAGACACCTCGAGCGGCCGCTCGTGGACGCTCGACCACAGGCGGACGAACCGATCCCCGCCTTCGACCTCGGGGAGGACGACCGAGACCGGACGTTCCGAGCCGTGCACGATCAGCAGAACACGGTTGTGCTCCTCGTGCTCCGGGGTCGAGGCGGCGACGTACTGCAGCGTCCGCTTGGCGGAGTCATTCCAGCGCTCGTTCGACATGGTGTGACCGTCTTCGTCGTACCACTGCATCAAGGATGCGGAGGGGACGTGTTCCCCGCGCTTGGCGTATCGCACGGGGCGCAACGCCGGATTCTGCGCACGAATCCCGATCAGGTGCTTCACGTGCGCCCTGAGGTCCTGCTGCCACGGCGCGTGGTCCCACGACAACCAGGTCAGCGGCGAGTCGTGGCAGTAGGCGTTGTTGTTGCCGCGCTGACTGCGTCCGAACTCGTCCCCGGCCGTCAGCATCGGTACGCCCGCGGACAGCAGAAGGGTGCCGAGGAGATTCCGCATCGCTTTGCGCCGCGTGGCGAGCACGGTTTCGTCGTCGGTGTGGCCTTCGGCCCCGTGGTTGAACGAGCGGTTGGTATCGGCCCCGTCGCGGTTCTGCTCACCGTTGGCGAGATTGTGCTTGACGTCGTAGGAGACGAGGTCGTGCAGCGTGAACCCGTCGTGCGCAGTGACGAAATTGACACTCGCGAGGGGACCGCGTGCCGGGGAGAACGTGTTCGAGGACCCCGCGAGTCGGGTCGCGAAGCCGCCGACTCCGACCGGGGTGAGGTCCGCGCGGCGGGCGTAGTCGATGTCGCTGAGCCAGAAGTTGCGCACCCGGTCCCGGTAGCGATCGTTCCACTCGTGCCAGCCGGCACCGAAGGCACCCGTCTGCCAGCCGCCCATCCCGACATCCCACGGTTCGGCGATCTTCTTCACGTCCGCGAGGGCCGGGTCATCGAGGATCGCCTGGAGCAGCGGGTGTCCGGGGGTGAACCCGTGCGCGGCGTCGCGTCCGAGCGTCGCGGCCAGGTCGAAGCGGAAACCGTCGACCTGCACGTCTTCGGCCCAGTATCGGAGCGAATCCAGGACGAGCCGGGCCGCGGCGTCGGTCGCGGTGTTCACGGCGTTACCGCACCCGGTCACGTCGATGTACGTCCCATCCTCCTGCTGGCGGTAGTAGCCGCGGTTGTCCAATCCCCGCAGGCTGGTGCGCGGACCGCCGATGCCCTCTTCGCTGGTGTGGTTGTAGACGACGTCGAGGATCACCTCGATCCCGGCCTGGTGGAGGAGCTTCACCATGCCCTTCACCTCCCGCAGAACCGCCCCCGCTCCGCGTCGGCGGTTCTCCTCCGTCGCGTATGCGGCGTGCGGGCTGAAGAAGTTGAGCGAGTTGTACCCCCAGTAGTTCGTCAGACCGTGCTGCAGAAGACGTGGCTCGGTTGCGAACGCGTGGATCGGAAGAAGCTCGACGGCGGTTACACCGAGGTCGAGGAGGTACTCGATCATCGCCGGATGGGCCAGACCCGCGTACGTGCCGTGGAGAGCCGGCGGCACGTCGGGGTGACGCTTGGACAGACCTTTCAGGTGCGTCTCGTAGATGACGGTGCGGTCCATCGGCGTGCCGGGTCTGGTCACCCCGCCCCAGTCGTAGCCGCGGTCCACGACGACCGAGCGCCAGTCCTCGTATCCGTCTCCGGTGGCCAATCCGCGGGAGTACGGTTCGACGAGCAACGTCCCCCGGTTGAACATGTCGCCGGTGCCCCGAGGGCCGTCCGCGCGCACCGCGTAGCGGGACCCCGGCGTGAGCAGCTCGCTGGTCACGCTCCACACGCCACCGCCGACCGGGGCGAGGGGGATGTCGGCGATGCTCCAGTCCAGATCGGCGTCGTCGAAGACCACCAGCTCCAAGGACTCGGCCCTCTCCGACCACACGCGCAGCGTGCCGCCGCCGTCGTGGACGCTCACGCCCAGGTCGTCCAGGTCGGGGGACAGCAGGCCGGGCGCGGCTCCGGCGGGCCGGTCGGGGGACATGCGATCTAGAGTAGTGACGCCGTGACCCCGCGACGTGCGGGCGAGGGCGCGAGGCGGAGGAGCAGGTATGGTCGTCTACCTCGATTACGCCGCCGGGGCCCCGCTGCGTCCTGAGGCCCGCGAGGCGTGGCTTCGAGCCCAGAGCATGCCGGGGAACGCCTCGGCCGTACACACCGCGGGGCAGGCGGCGCGCCGTGTACTCGAGGAGTCTCGGGAGCGACTGGCCGCGGTGCTTGGGTGCGGGGCGATCGAGGTCGTGTTCACCTCCGGCGGGACCGAGGCGGTCAACCTCGCCGTCAAAGGACTATGGGAGGCTCGGGCGGCCGAACGGGATGAGATCGTCCTGCCCGACGGTGAGCACCACGCCACGATCGACACCGTCGCATGGCTGGCACGGCGGCGTGCCGCCCGGGTGCGCCCCGTCGCGCTGGACGCCCTCGGACGCATCCTGCCCGGCCCGTTCGGTCACGCACTGCCGGGGGCCGCATTGGCCACCGCCATCGTGGCCAACAACGAGGTCGGGACCGTCAACGACGCCGGCGCGCTCGCAGCCGAGGCCACGCTCGCGGGGGTGCCCCTGCACCTCGACGCCGTCTCGGCGTTCGGGCACGTGCCGGTCGACTTCGCCGCGTGGCGGGCGGATGCGCGGGGCGGGACCGGACTGGTCGCGATGAGCGTGTCCGCCCACAAGGTCGGCGGACCGGTCGGGGTCGGTGCGCTGGTGGTCTCGCGACACGCGGACCCCACGCCACTGTTGCACGGTGGCGGTCAGCAGCGCGCTCTGCGCGCGGGTACGCAGGACATCGCGGGAGCCGCAGCCTTCGCCGTGGCGGCCGAGCTGGCCGTGGCGGAGTCGGCGGCCGAGGCGGAGCGGCTGACGGCCCTGCGCGAACGGGCGCTGGCCGCCATCCGGCGCGACATCCCGGACGTGGTGCCGCTTGGCGACCCGGTCGACCGGATCCCCGGCAACCTGCATCTGCACTTCCCCGGGGCAGGGGGTGAAGCGATGCTGTTCCTGCTCGACCAGCGCGGCGTGGCGGTCTCGACCGGCTCCGCATGTCAGGCCGGCGTCCCCGAACCGTCCCATGTCGTGCAGGCACTCGGGTATGACGACCGTGCCGCGCGCCAGGTGTTGCGGGTGAGCCTCGGTCGGACATCGACGCTCGACGACGTCGACGCGCTCACCGCCGCACTCCCGGAAGCGGTCGCGCGTGCACGCGCGGCCCGTTGAAAACCCGCTCAGGCCGGACCGGAGGAGCCGACCTAGACTTGACTCATGCGGATTCTTGCGGCGATGAGCGGTGGTGTCGACTCGGCGGTGGCGACGGCCCGGGCGGTCGAGGCCGGTCACGATGTCGTCGGGGTCCACCTGGCGCTCTCCCGTGCCGGTGGCACGCTTCGTGCGGGCAGTCGCGGATGTTGCACGATCGAGGACGCCATGGACGCGCGCCGCGCCGCCGACGCACTGGGCATCCCGTTCTACGTGTGGGACTTCTCCGAGCGGTTCCGCGAGGACGTGATCGACGATTTCATCGCGGAGTACCGCGCAGGTCGCACGCCCAACCCCTGCATGCGGTGCAACGAGAAGATCAAGTTCGCCGCGCTTCTCGAGCGTGCACTCGAGCTCGGCTTCGACGCCGTGTGCACCGGTCACTATGCGACGCTGGTCGAGGGCGAAGGCGGGTTGGAACTGCATCGGGCCTCCGATGCGGCGAAGGACCAGTCCTACGTCCTGGGCGTGCTCACCGCCGAACAGCTCGCGCACACCTACTTCCCGCTCGGCGACACCCCGTCCAAGGAGCTCGTCCGTGCCGAGGCCGAGCAGCGGGGGCTCACCGTGGCACGTAAGCCGGACAGCCACGACATCTGCTTCATCCCCGACGGAGACACCCGCGGGTGGCTCGCGGACAAGGTCGGCGCCGAAAAGGGCGAGATCGTCGATCGTGCCGGCGACGTGGTCGGCTCGCACGACGGTGCCCACGCGTTCACCGTGGGTCAGCGTCGAGGGCTGCAACTGGGGGTTCCCGCCGCCGACGGCAAGCCGCGGTTCGTGCTCGAGGTGCGACCGGTTTCGAACACCGTCGTCGTGGGCCCGAAAGAGGCGTTGGCGTGCGCTCGCATCGCCGGTGCCCGCTACTCGTGGGCCGGAGCAGCACCGACCGCCCACGCCTTCGACTGCCACGTGCAGATCCGCGCCCACTCCGACCCGGTTCCGGCGCGCGCATGGATCGCCGACGACATCGTCACCGTGGAACCGGAGAGCCCGTTCGACGGCGTCGCCCCCGGCCAGACGGCCGTGCTCTACGAGGGGACGCGCGTGCTCGGACAGTTCACCATCGACCGGACCGAGTCCGCCGTACCCGTCGAGGCCTGACCGTCGCGTGCGAGCGTGCGCCCGCCGACACCCGACGCGGGTGTCGGCGGGCGTCTTTAGACTGACGGGGTGGCTGAAGGTGAACGGGCTGAGCTGACTCTCGAGCAGGCGCGCGACGAGGTGAGGGATCTCACCGAGCGCATCAGCGCCGCACGTGACGCCTACTACGGCGACGACGCCGAGATTGTCGACGACGCGACGTACGACGGGTGGATGTCACGGCTGGCCGAGCTCGAGCGGCTCCACCCGGAGTTGCAGGGCCAAGACTCTCCTACGTTGACGGTCGGGGCGGCCTCCGGAACGCTGTTCTCACCGGTGACCCACGCCGAGCGCATGCTGAGCCTGGACAATGTCTTCAGCGACGAGGAGTTCCTGGCCTGGGCGGCTCGTGTCGAACGAGACGCCGGCCGCGCGGTGCCGTTCCTGTGTGAGCTGAAGATCGACGGACTGGCCTTGTCGTTGCGCTATGAACACGGTCGGCTCACCAGCGCCGCGACCCGTGGCGACGGGCGCGTCGGGGAGGACGTCACCGAGAACGTCCGGGGCATCGCGGGCATCCCCTCGGTGCTCGAGGGCGCCGGCCACCCGCCCCTGGTCGAGGTCCGCGGCGAGGTCTTCTTCACCGTCGCCGACTTCGAATCCCTCAATGCGTTCCAGCAGGAGCAGGGGGATCGCCTGTTCGCGAACCCGCGGAACGCCGCATCCGGGTCGCTGCGCCAGAAGCGCGAGGGCAAGAACGAGCGACAGCTGCAGGCGATGCACGAACGACTCTCGCGACTCCGGCTGACCGTGCACGGGATCGGCGCCTGGCCGGACCCGCCCGTCGCCTCGCAGAGTGAGGTCTACGGATTGCTCGCCTCCTGGGGGCTACCGATCAGCCGGTACTTCACCGTCGTGCCGGATGCCGTCGAGGCCGACGCCTTCATCCGGCACTACGGAGAGCACCGTCACGACGTCGAACACGAGATCGACGGCATCGTCATCAAGGTCGACGACCTCGCACTCCACGACGAGCTGGGCGCGACCAGCCGCGCCCCGCGTTGGGCGATCGCCTACAAGTACCCGCCGGAACAGGTCAACACCACCCTGCTCGACATCGTCGTCTCGGTCGGCCGCACCGGACGGGCCACTCCGTTCGCCGTCATGGAGCCGGCGAAGGTGGCCGGTTCGGTGGTGCGCCAGGCGACGTTGCACAACCAAGACGTCGTCAAGGCCAAGGGCGTGCTGATCGGCGACACGATCGTGCTGCGCAAGGCGGGAGATGTGATTCCGGAGGTGCTCGGCCCGGTCGTCGAACTCCGTGACGGCAGCGAACGGGAGTTCGTGATGCCCACCGTCTGCCCCGAGTGCGGGTCGACACTGGCGCCGGCCAAAGAGGGCGACATCGATCTGCGCTGCCCCAACACCCGGTCGTGCCCCGCACAGGTCCGCGGCCGCGTCGAGCACATCGGGTCGCGTGGCGCCCTGGACATCGAAGGTCTCGGGGAGGTGTCGGCCGCGGCCCTCACCCAGCCCGTGCGGCCGGATGTGCCACCCCTGGTCACCGAGGCCGGGCTGTTCGATCTCGGTCCACGGGACCTGTTCGGCATCGACGTCGTCGTGCGTGACGCCGAGACCGGCCTGCCCCGGCTGCTGGAGGACGGCACCCCGGACACCCGGTCACCGTTCCGGCGACAGCGACGACGTAGCGACCCCGAGTTCGATTCGGCGGGGGAGTTCGACGGCGACGCCGACCACATCCTCTCCGCGGCCGCGACCTCCCTGCTGGCCAATCTCGAGCTCGCCAAGACCAAGGAGCTGTGGCGATTCCTCGTCGCCCTCAACATCCGGCATGTCGGACCGGTCGCTGCACGGGCACTCGCCCGATGGTTCGGATCGGTCGAGGCGATCCGTGCCGCGAACCGGGACGAGCTCGCGGCTGTCGACGGTGTCGGCGGCATCATCGCCGACTCGCTCAAGGCGTGGTTCGAGGTCGATTGGCACCGCGAGATCGTCGAGCGCTGGGCTGCGGCGGGGGCTCGTCTGTCGACACCGGGGCACCCCGGTCCCGGGGCTGCGGCCGCCGCGGGCGGCGTCCTCGACGGGGTGACCGTCGTGGCGACGGGGACCCTCGAGGGCTACACGCGGGAAGGGGCCCAGGAAGCGATCATCGCCGCGGGCGGCAAGGCCGCGTCGAGTGTGTCGAAGAAGACGGACTTCGTCGCCGCCGGGCCCGGTGCCGGATCCAAGCTCGCCAAGGCGGAGCAACTCGGTGTGCGGGTGATCGACGCCGCGCAGTTCCACGTTCTGGTCACCGAGGGTCCCTCCGCGCTCGGCGAGCCGGCACCGGAGGCCTGAAGAACCCCGCGGGTGCGCGGCATCCGCGCGCGGCGCGGGAGTGGCCCGAGGGAGGACAGGTCCGGTCAGGCGTCGTCGTCGAGGAGGCGGTCGCGCACCTGACGTCGCAGGACCTTGCCGATCAGAGACGTCGGCAACTCGTCGACGACGACCACGCGTCGGGGCACCTTGTAGGGCGTGAGCTCTTCACGGGCGAAGGCGCGGATGAGCTCCGGGTCGATGTCGTGTCCGGGGGCGGCGACGACCGCGGCGACGACCTGCTCACCGGCGCGCTCGTCCGGGAGGCCGACCACGGCGGCGTCGGCCACGGCCGGGTGTTGCCGCAGCGCGTTCTCCACCTCGGTCGGCGCGACGTTGAACCCTCCCGTGATGACAAGTTCCTTGATGCGATCCACGATGCGCACAAAGCCGTCTTCGTCGATCCGGACGATGTCGCCGGTGCGGAACCAGTCGCCGGCGAAGACGGCGGCCGTCTCGTCCGGCTTGCGGTAGTACCCGCTGAAGACCTGGGGCCCCCGCACGAGGAGTTCGCCGGGCTCACCGGCGGGGACGTCCTGCGACGGATCTTCCGGGTCGACCACCCGGCACTCCGTGCCCGGGAGGGGAAGGCCGACGGTGCCGGGGACCCGGTGGGGCGCCACCGGGTTCGCCATCAGCACCGGGGAGCACTCCGACAGACCGTACCCCTCGACGAGGTAGCCGCCGGTGGCCGCCTCGAACGGGACGACGAGGTCGTGGGGGAGTGCCATGGCGCCGGAGATCGCGATGCCGGTCCCCGCGAGCGGGACGCCCTGCTCCTCGGCGGCGGCCAGAAGGCGGCCCGCGATGGGCGGCACCAGCGGGAGGAACGTCGCAGGGCGTCTCTTGGTCGCGGCGAGCACCATGTCGGGGTCGAAACGGGGGAACAACACCAGGCGGGCGGCCATCGACATCGCGAACGTCAGACAGAGGGTCAGTCCGTACGCGTGGAACATCGGCAACACCGCGTACACGACGCACCCGTCACCGCGGGTGATGCTCGGCACCCACGCCTGCGCCTGCGCCGCGTTGGCCAGAAGGTTCCCGTGGGACAGACACGCGCCCTTCGGGGACCCCGTGGTGCCGCTGGTGTACTGGATCAGCGCGAGATCGTCGACGCCCGGACGTGGGTGCGACGCGCTCAGTGGCGCCGCGCGGAGCACGTCCTCCCAGGAGGTCGTGCCCGAGGTCGTCGCGGTCAAGGCCTCACGCCCCTCGCGGGCCTTGCGGATCGGAAGTCGCAGCGCGAGTCGCGTGCGCCACGGCATGGCGGTGGTCAGGTCGACCGAGACCAGCGTGCCCGGGGTCGTCGCGGCGGGGAACGCCTGCACCGTGGCGGCCACCTTCGACCACACGATCGCATGTTTCGCGCCGTGATCTTCGAACTGTCGCTGAAGCTCGAACGGCGTGTAGAGCGGATTGTGCTCGACCACCACCGCCCCCAGCCGGAGCACCGCGTAGAAGGCGACGATGTGCTGCGGGCAGTTCGGCAGCACGATCGCGACCGGGTCGCCGGCGGTCACCCCCAGCTCCGCCAGCCCCGCCGCGGCCCGGGAGATCTGCTCCTCGAGCTCGCGGTAGCTGGTCGTGCGGCCGAAGAACTCCAGAGCGGGCGCGTCCGGATGGCTGCGCGCCGACTCGGCGACGATGTCGACGAGCGAGCCCGTCATCTCGCCGAGGTCCTCCGGAACCCCATCGGCATAGCTGCGGATCCAGGGACGGGGCGGGTCATAGGTCGCCGACACGGCCATCAGTCTAGACGGGCGAGATGCCCACAGGTGCGTCGGGACACCCGCCTACAATGGTGTGGTGTCTGAAATCACCCCCGATCTCGTGCGCCATCTCGGTGTGCTCGCCAGGATCCAGCTCGACGACGAGGAGGTCGATCGTCTCACCGGGCAGCTCGACGTGATCGTCGACAACATCGCCAAGGTCTCGGAGGTGGCCACCCCTGAGGTGGTGGCCACGAGCCACCCCATCCCGATGCGGAACGTCTTCCGCGCCGACGAGGTGGGGTACACCCTCACCGCCGACGAGGCTCTGAAGAACGCCCCCGACGCCGCCGAGGACCGGTTCCGTGTGACCGCGATCCTCGGCGAAGAGCAGTGAGGACGACACCCGTGACCGACATCACCACGCTCTCCGCCGCCGCGCTCGCCGACAAGCTCGCCGCGGGCGAGGTCTCCAGCGTCGAAGCCACGCAGGCGCACCTCGATCGCATCGCCGCCGTCGACGGCGACGTCCACGCCTACCTCCACGTCAGCGACCACGCCCTCGAGGTGGCGGCCGACATCGATCGTCGACGCGCATCCGGGGAGGTGCTCGGACGCCTCGCGGGGGTCCCGCTGGCGATCAAGGATGTGCTCGTGACCACCGACATGCCCTCCACGAGCGGATCGAAGATCCTCGAGGGCTACATGTCCCCCTACGACGCGACCGTCGTGGCGCGCGCGCGGGCGGCCGGTCTCGTGCCGCTGGGCAAGACGAACATGGACGAGTTCGCAATGGGCTCATCCACCGAGCACTCCGCATACGGTCCGACCCGCAACCCGTGGGACCTCGATCGCATCCCCGGTGGGTCCGGAGGCGGTTCGGCCGCCGCGGTGGCCGCATATGAGGCTCCGCTCGCCCTCGGCTCGGACACCGGCGGGTCGATCCGTCAGCCCGCGCACGTGACCGGAACCGTCGGGGTCAAGCCCACCTACGGAGCCGTGAGCCGATACGGGGCGATCGCCCTGGCCTCCAGTCTCGACCAGGTCGGACCCGTCACCCGCACGGTGCTCGATGCCGGTCTTCTGCACGACGTCATCGGCGGACACGATGCGAACGACTCCACGTCGCTGCCGGACCGATGGCCCTCGTTCGCCGACGCCGCACGAGAGGGTGCCCGTCAAGACGTCCTGAAGGGCCTGCGCGTCGGTGTCATCCGTGAGCTCGGTGACGACGGGTTCCAGACGGGCGTCACGGCCGCATTCCGTGCGTCGCTGGCGGCCATGGAGGCCGCGGGGGCGGAGATCGTCGAGATCAGCGCACCTCACTTCGAGTACGGCGTCGCCGCCTACTACCTCGTCCTGCCGGCGGAGGCCTCCAGCAACCTGGCCAAGTTCGACTCGGTGCGGTTCGGCATGCGGGTCACCCCGCACGCGGGCGCGACGGTCGAGGACGTCATGGCCGCCACGCGCGACGCCGGCTTCGGCGACGAGGTCAAGCGGCGCATCATCCTGGGTACCTACGCGCTGTCGGCCGGGTACTACGACGCCTACTACGGCTCCGCGCAGAAGGTGCGGACGCTCATCCAGGCCGACTTCGATGCGGCCTTCGAGAAGGTGGACGTCATCGCCACCCCGACCGCTCCCACGACCGCGTTCCGACTCGGCGAGAAGGTCGACGACCCCATGCAGATGTACCTCAACGACGTCACGACCATCCCCGCGAACCTGGCCGGCGTCCCCGGCATCTCGATCCCCGCCGGCGTCGCCGAGGAGGACGGGCTTCCCGTGGGCATCCAGTTCCTCGCCCCCGCGCGCGAGGACGCGCGGCTCTATCGTGTCGGTGCCGCCCTCGAGGCGCGCCTGGTCGATTCGTGGGGTGGTCCGCTGCTGGACCGTGCCCCCGTTCTGGGAGGGGTCCGCTGATGGCGGCGAACAAGCTGATGGACTTCGACGAGGCCCTCGAGCGGTTCGAGCCGGTCCTCGGCTTCGAGGTCCACGTCGAGCTGAACACGCGGACGAAGATGTTCTCCGGTGCACCGAACCCGGCGCACCCCGACAACCACGACGTCGCGCCGAACACCCTGGTCGCGCCCGTCGACATGGGGCTTCCGGGTTCTCTCCCGGTCGTCAACGAACAGGCTGTCCGCTCGTCGATCAGCCTGGGCCTGGCGCTCGGGTGTTCGATCGCCCCGTCCAGCCGGTTCGCGCGCAAGAACTACTTCTACCCCGATCTCGGCAAGAACTACCAGATCTCGCAATACGACGAGCCCATCGCCTACGAGGGTCGTATCGAGGTGGAGCTCGAAGACGGAACGATCGTCGAGATCCCGATCGAGCGCGCCCACATGGAGGAGGACGCGGGCAAGCTGACCCACATGGGGGGAGCGACCGGTCGGATCCAGGGCGCGGAGTACTCGCTCGTGGACTACAACCGCGCCGGGGTTCCTCTCGTGGAGATCGTCACCAAGCCGATCTTCGGTGCGGAGCACCGCGCTCCCGAGATCGCGAAGGCGTATGTCGCGACGATCCGGGACATCGTGCGGTCACTCGGGATCTCCGAAGCGCGGATGGAGCGCGGGAACCTCCGATGCGACGCCAACGTGTCGTTGCGTCCCCGCACCCCCGAGGGTGAGCCGCCCGCTCCGCTGGGAACACGCACCGAGACCAAGAACGTGAACTCCATGCGCTCGGTCGAGCGCGCCGTGCGTCACGAGATCCAGCGACAGGCCGCGATCCTCGCTGCCGGCGGCACGATCACGCAGGAGACGCGGCACTGGCACGAGGACACCGGCACGACCTCCCCGGGACGGCCGAAGTCAGACGCCGACGACTACCGCTACTTCCCCGAGCCGGACCTGCTCCCGGTGGCACCGCCGGCCGAACTGGTCGAGCAGTTGCGCGCGGCGCTCCCCGAGGCGCCGGCCGCCCACCGTCGGCGGCTGAAGGAGGCCTGGGGCTTCACCGATCTGGAGTTCCAGGACGTCCGCAACGGTGGCCTGCTCGCCGAGGTCGAGGCGACCATCGCCGCGGGTGCCGCCCCGGCCTCCGCCCGCAAGTGGTGGACGGGTGAGATCAGTCGTATCGCGAACACCCGGGGTGCCGAGCCTGGTTCCCTGGTGGCACCCGCCGATGTCGCGGCCCTGCAGGGGCTGGTGGACGCCGGTACCCTGACGGACAAGCTCGCGCGTCAGGTGCTCGAAGCGATGATCGACGGCGAAGGCTCCCCGCAGGAGATCGTGGACGCCCGCGGTCTCGCCGTCGTCTCCGACGACGGCGCCCTCATCGCCGCGATCGACGAGGCGCTGGCCGCACAGCCGGACGTGCTGGAGAAGATCCGCGACGGCAAGGTGCAGGCCGCCGGCGCGATCATCGGTGCGGTCATGAAGGCGATGAAGGGGCAGGCCGACGCCGCCCGCGTTCGGGAGCTGATCTTGGAGCGCGCCGCACAGTGAGCACCGTCCGGGCCGCCCGCTCACGGCGAGGATGTCGGCGGCCCGGAGGACAATAGAGACATGGGACGCGGGGACGGTTCGGGACGCATCGTCTCGGCACCCGGTGCCGATGACACCGGGGCGGGCATCCTCCACGTCGACATGGACGCGTTCTATGCGGCGGCGGAGGTGTTGCGCGACCCCACCCTGGCGGGCAAGCCGCTCATCGTCGGCGCACCCGAGGGACGCGGAGTGGTCTCGAGCGCGTCGTACGAAGCCCGACGTTTCGGCGTGCGGTCGGCGATGCCGGTCGCTCACGCGTTGCGCCTGTGCCCCAACGCGATCGTCGTGCACCCTCAGATCGATCGGTACGTCGCGCTGTCGAACCAGGTCATGGCGATCTTCCGAGACGTCACACCGTTGGTCGAGCCGCTGTCGATCGACGAGGCCTTCCTCGACGTGCGTGGAGTGCGGAGGTTGTGGGGGAGCCCGGGCGAGATCGCGCAGATGCTCCGCGAGAAGGTGAAGACCGAGACCGGGCTCACCTGCAGCGTGGGGGCGGCGGCGACCAAACACGTCGCGAAGATGGCGTCCACGATCAGCAAACCGGATGGCCTGCTGATCGTGGCCGAACCGGACACCCGGCGTTTCCTCGCGGCCCGCTCGGTACGGGCGCTGTGGGGGGTGGGGCCGAAGGCGGCGGACGCGCTCGAGAGCAGGGGGTTGCGCACGGTCGCGGATCTGCTCGAGGCCCCCACCCCGGTGTTGGAGCGGGCGCTGGGTCCGGCCATGGCCGACCGTGTGTGGCACCTCTCGCGAGGCATCGACCCACGCGAGGTGACGACCGAACGGGTCGAGAAGAGCGTGGGCCATGAGGAGACGTTCGCCGACGACGTCGACGACCCGCGCGTGCTCCGCTCCGAGCTCCGGCGCCTCGGCGACCGCGTGGCCGCCCGGCTGCGCGCGCACGGCTGGGAAGCCGGTGTGGTCGCGGTGAAGATCCGGTTGTCGGATTTCACGACCCTCTCGCGGTCCCAGACGCTGGCGGAGCCCACGTCGGTGGGGCAGCGGCTCGGGGAGACGGCGATCGACCTGTTCGAGTCGGTGTCGCGGGATCTGCCGGTCCGACTGATCGGGGTCCGTGGCGAGAAGCTCCGTCCGTCGGGGAGCGGGGCCTTGGCGCTCTGGGACGAAGACGAGGACTGGCGGCGGGTCGAAGACGCCCTCGACGGGGCGACGGCCCGGTTCGGCAAGGGGGTGGTCACCCGGGCGACCCTTCTGGGGCCGGGACGCGCCGGTGGCGGCGTCCCCTCGCATCCGCGTCCGCCCCACGGGAGGTGAGACGCATCTGTCCACCGGCGGCGGATGCGGGTAGCGTGGGATCATGCCCAACATCGCACTCGAACTCGGCAAGCAGTCGGCGACCTTCGGCGTGAACAGCGCCTACGGCGAGCAGCAGGACGTCGACGGCGTCCGCATCGTCCCCGTCGCGCTGTCGTGGTCGGGCTTCGGCGGGGGGAGCGACGAGGCCGGGAACGGCGGCGGCGGCGGTGGCGGCTACGCGATCCCGCTGGGAGCGTACATCCGCCGTGGTGACGATCTGCGATTCGAGCCGAACATCGTGTCTCTGCTCGCCGTGGCGATCCCCTTCGTCTGGGTCGCCGGCCGCTCGCTCAGCCGTGTCATCCGCATCCTCAAGAAGTAGCCGCGACCCCGTCGACCACGCCCTGGGCCACGCGGTCTCCCTTCTCCGCGAGGCCATCGCCGCGACCGCCGCGGCGAACCCGGTGGTGCTCATCGACGGCCGCAGCGGTGCGGGAAAGTCCTCCCTGGCGCGACGCCTGATCCGTGACTGGCCGATGCGCGGGCGTGTGCAGTCCGTCGCCCTCGACGCGATCTATCCCGGCTGGGACGGTCTGCGGGAGGGCGTCGACCTGGCGCGCACGCAGATCCTCGTGCCGCATGCGCGCGGGCTCATCGGGGTGTGGCGCAGCTGGGACTGGGACCTGCACGGATGGGACGCCGCGCATGCGGTGGATCCGTCGTTGCCGCTGATCGTGGAAGGTGCGGGCCTGCTCACCACGGCGACCGCACAGCTGGGCGACGTGCGCGTGTGGCTCGAATCCCCCGCGACCTCGCGCCGGCGCCGAGCCCTCGACCGCGACGGTGAGACCTATCGTCCCCACTGGGAGCGCTGGGCCGCGCAGGAAGACCGGCATATGACGGAGGACCAGCCGGCCGCGCACGCGACCCACGTCTTCCGTGTGCCCTGAGGGCTGCTCAGGCGTCGAGGGCGTTCACCAGGCCGTCGAGGCGGTAGCCCAGCCACTCGTAGACCCCGAAGCGCGGGTCGTCGGTATCGCCGTCGGTGTCGTCCTGGATGCCGAGTCGCTCGGCCAAGACCAAGCGAAGCGCGGCGAGGCAGCGCATCCACGCGGAAGCGGTCGGCGGGTCGAGGGGGAGAGCGACCGGATCGAGGTCACCGGCGTCTTCGGCCAGGAGCGGAGCGAGCGAAGACATGACCAGGGCCGCGTCGTCGCTGCGGCGCTCCAGAAGGGTCGGCTCGGTGAGACGGCGGAACTCCGCGGAGCCGGCCGGGTCGTCGGCGTAGACGTCGGGGACCAGCCGCGCCACGGCAGGGTCGGAGGCGGGTCGTGAACTTTCGAGAAGCTCGGCGAACTGCCGCACCAGATCGGTCAGGTGCGCCGCTTCGAGGGGCGTGATCTCCAGGATCAGGGTCTTTCCGTCGCTCATTCCGGCGCCTCTCGCACGGTCGCCCAGAGACCGTAGTCGTGCATCGCCTGTGCGTGCAGTTCCATTTGTTCCCGTGCCCCCTCGGCGACGACGGCGTGCCCGTCGTGGTGCACGGCCAGCATGAGACGTTCGGCCCGCTCTCGGGGGTATCCGAAGTACGTCCGGAACACGTGGACGACGTAGCTCATCAGGTTGACAGGGTCGTTCCACACCACCGTCTGCCACCCCCGTGCCCGGCGCGTGTGCTCGTCGGTGCGTCCCTCGACGGCGGGAAGTGTGGGCGCGGCGGTCATGCCCACCCCAACTCGTGCAGCCGGTCGTCGTCGATGCCGTAGAAATGCGCGATCTCGTGGACGAGCGTGGTGTGGACCTCGTTGCGGAGTTCGTCCTCGTCGGCGCAGCGATTCAGATGAGGTTCCCGGTACACGATGATGCGATCGGGCAACTCGCCCATCCCGTATCGATCGCGCTCGGTCAACGACCAGCCGTCGTACAGTCCGAGCAGGTCGAGGCTGCCGTCCTCGGGACGGTCCTCCACTACGAAGACGACGTTGTCGAGGCCCTCGACCATGTCGTCGGGCAGACGATCGAGCTCGTCCACGACGAGCGCCTCGAATGTCTCGGCATCCATGTCATGCATTGGGGTGGCTAACGGGACTTGAACCCGCGACCCCCGCGACCACAACGCGGTGCTCTACCAACTGAGCTATAGCCACCATGTCCTC
>NZTV01000063.1 GCA_002703245.1 Microbacterium sp. | reverse complement strand
GACCGGCCAGAGCCAGTCCGCCGTCTCGAGCGTGCTCGACTCCCTCTTCGCCACCGTCTCGGAGGCCGTGGCCAAGGGCAACAAGGTCTCGATCCCCGGGTGGCTGTCGTTCGAGCAGGTCGAGACCTCGGCCCGCACCGGCCGCAACCCGCAGACCGGCGAGGAGATCGCCATCCCCGCGGGCAAGCGCGTCAAGGTGACCGCAGGCTCGAAGCTGAAGGCTGCCGTCAAGTAAAACCGCACGCAGACTTCCCGGAGGGGGTGCCGCTCGGCGGCGCCCCCTCCGGTCGTTCTCCAGCGGGAACGATCTACGCTTATGGGGTGAACCCCCGCGCACTGCGGGCCGCCGGGCCCGTGATCCTCGTCGCGGCCGCGCTCTTGACCCTGGTGTGGGCGCTGGCCTACGGCGGTGGTGCCGCACCCCTCATCCTCGGAGACGCGGGGCCGATCGTCCGGTGGGGGATCCCCGTCGTCAAACTCGCGGTCAACCTCGCCGCCGCAGGCATGGTCGGCACGCTCGTCGTCGCCCTGTACGCGCTCAAGGCGGGGGAGCGCGAGTTCGACGTCGCGCTCGACGCCGCCTCGATCTCGGCTGCGGTGTTCACCGTCGCCGCGGGCGCCAACGGCTTCCTCGTCTTCCTCGATTCCTTCAACGCCCAGCTCAGCCTCGGGCCGGAGTTCGGGGCCCAGCTGGGTCGCTTCCTCGTCGAGACCGAACTGGGCCGGGTGTGGTTGATCACCACCGTGCTCGGCGCCGTCATCACGGTGATCGCCTTCGCCGTCCGCTCGTGGACCTCGACGTTCTTCCTCGCTCTGCTGGCCGTGGCCGCACTGGTGCCCATGGGGACGCAGGGGCACTCGGGTGACCAGGCGAACCACAACCTCGCCGTGTCGTCTCTGGTGCTGCACATCATCGGCGCCGCGGTCTGGCTCGGCGGGCTCCTGCTCATGGTGCTCATCCGTCCGATCGTGTCGGGCGACACGATGCGCGCGGCGATGCGGCGCTACTCCACGCTCGCGCTGGTCTCATTCATCGTGGTGGCAGTCTCGGGCACGGTGCGCGCCGCGGTCGGTGTCGGCGACCTCGAGGGGCTCGTCACGCCCTACGGGGTGATCGTGATGGTCAAGGCCGCGGCTCTCATGGGTATCGGCCTACTCGGCGCCGTGTACCGCAATCGCCTCATCGCGCGGATGACCGATACCGCCCGGGGCGTCTTCTGGGCGCTGATCGCCCTCGAACTGGTCTTCATGGGGATCGCCAGCGGCGCCGCCTCGGCGCTGGCCCGAACCGCTCCGCCGACCGACAGCAACATCCCCGAGAACGTCTCGCCCGCGTACTACCTCACCGGCTCCGAGCTTCCGCCCGAGCTGACCCCCGTCCGGTGGTTCACCGTGTGGGACGTCGACGTGTTGTGGGCCTTCGTCGTCGGTTTCGGCCTGTTCTTCTACCTCGCCGGCGTCTGGCGCCTGCGCCGTCGTGGCGACGCGTGGCCGATCTACCGCACGGTCATGTGGTTGTCGGGGCTGCTCATGCTCCTGTGGGTCACATGTGGTGCCCCCAACGCCTACCAGGACTACCTGTTCAGCGTGCACATGCTGGGGCACATGCTGTTGAGCATGGGGATCCCGGTGTTGCTGGTGGCGGGCGCACCGGTGACCCTCGCGGCGCGTGCGATCCGCAAGCGCGACGACGGTACCCGGGGTGGACGCGAGTGGATCCTGTGGACCGTGCACTCGCCCTACATGCGGGTGCTCACCAACCCGTTCGTCGCCGCGGGCCTGTTCGTCGTGTCGCTGTGGCTGTTCTACTACACCGACCTGTTCCGCTGGGCACTGTACGACCACATGGGGCATGTGTGGATGGTGGCGCACTTCCTGCTCACCGGCTATCTGTTCGCCCTCACTCTCATCGGCATCGATCCGGTGCCCTACCGGCTGCCCTACGCGGGCCGCCTGCTACTGCTGGTGGGCGTCATGGCGATGCACGCGTTCTTCGGCGTCGCGATGATGATGCAGACCGGGCTGATGGCCGCCGAGTGGTACGGGGCCATGGGGCGCACGTGGGGTCTGCCACCCCTGGAGGACCAGTACCTCGGCGGCGGGATCGCGTGGTCGGTGGGGGAGATCCCGACCCTCACGGTGGCCATCACCCTGGCGATCCAGTGGAGTCGCAGTGACGAGCGGATGCAGCGCCGCCGCGACCGCGCCGCGGACCGGTCGGGCGACGCGGAGCTCGAGGAGTACAACGCGCGTCTGGCGAAGCTGGCCGAACGCGACAAGCGCGCCGAGGAGGCCGTGCGCCGATGATCGATCAGCCCATCACCTCGTGGTCGGGCTCGGGGCGACGTCCGCGCTGCGTCGCGGGTCGCATCGCACCGATGAGGATGAAGCGGCGCACCTCGCGCGCCGCTGAGGCCCGGTCGGGTCGGCTCAGCCCCCACCGACGACGATCGACGCGGTGCCGTCGGGCAGCACGGTGATGGTTCCGGTGACGGCGAACGGGACGTCTTCGCTGACGTCTCGGATGCTGCCGTCGAACAACGACTGGATCTGCACGTCGATGTGCGCGACCGCCGCGGCCGCCGGGATCTTCCAGCCCGCCCCGTCGGGTTCGACCGAAACGGTGGGTTGTGAAGCGATCGACCAGGTGGGCAGACCGACGATGCGGTCGTCGACGGTGTAGCCAAACGGGCACGCCGTCGGCTGGAGGATCTCCTGTGTCGCGCAGGAGGCCAGGAACTCCTCGACCCGCTCCTGCACCACCGCGACGAACTCCTCGGTCGGCTGGGCGGAGACGGTCACCGGCACTTCGGTGAGGGGGGCGTCGGAGAGCACGGCGACCCCGGGGGTGGCGGCGATGGCGGTGTCCACCGACACCGAGTACAGGCCGGGCGAGAACACCAGCATCGAGATGGGCGCCGTGGGGTCGGCGTCGACGCCATCGGGGGAGACCTGACGTTTGTCGATGTCGAACCCGTTGACGGAGAAGGCCATCGAGCCGTCGACGGCCAGGTCGATGACCGCCAGCGGGCTCGTCGCGAACGACCATGTGGGGGCGATCCCGATCCATCCGCTGTGCTCGACCTCGAAGGTGACGGTGCCGGTGACGCCGCCGGCGTCGAAGCGGGCGGTCACGTCGGTGACCTCGCCTGCTGTCTCCTCCGAGATGATCTCGATGTCGGTGAGGGTGCCCATCGCCGCGGCGCGCAGCAGCGCATCAGAATCGGGGATGTCGAGACCGGCCGCTTCGAGGTCGGCGGTGTCGATCGCGACACCGGGCACGGCCAGGGCTTCGGCGGCACGGTTCTCGTGCAGCAGGTGCAGGTAGTGACGCACGAAGGCGGAGGGGCTGTAGAGCTCGCGGTAGGCGATCACCCCGGCCGCGACCAGCGCGCCGAGGACGAGGGCGGTGATCAGCGCGATGACGGTGAGGTCGCGCCCCAGCCGACGGTCGCGCTTGCGCGGCGGCGTCACCGTGCGGGAGCGGCGTGTCGCGGGCGCGTCGGGGGCCGGAGGCACACGTGTCGCCTCCGGTGCGGCGTCCGTCGCCCCCCGATCCACACGCCCAGTCTAGGAAAGCGAGCCTGATCGACAGCCGGATGCCGTCTCACGGCGTGGCATGGCTACCATGAACCGGTGACCACGCGCGCCCTCTCCATCGAGCAGGAGTCGCTCTTCCGTCTGATCGAAGACACGCGCGAGCACGTGTTCGTGACCGGTCGCGCCGGCACCGGCAAGTCGACGCTCCTGCAGCATCTGGCCTGGAACACCTCGAAGCAGATCGCGGTGTGCGCGCCCACCGGGGTCGCCGCGTTGAACGTCGAGGGCCAGACCATCCATTCGCTGTTCCGGTTGCCGATCGGTCTGATCGCCGACGGCGACATCGACCAGTCGGATGCGACGCGCAAGATCCTCAATGCGATCGACACGCTCGTGATCGACGAGATCTCGATGGTCAACGCCGACCTCATGGACGGCATCGATCGGTCGTTGCGCCAAGCGCGCGGACGACGTGGCGAGCCGTTCGGCGGAGTGCAGATCGTGATGTTCGGCGACCCGTATCAGCTTGCCCCGGTCCCGCCGCGCGGCGACGAGTTGCGATACATCAACGACCACTACCGGTCGTTCTGGTTCTTCGACGCGAAAGTGTGGGCGGGCGACGTCGGCGGGGACGGCATCATCGACGTCGGCTCGCACGGTGCGCAGTTGCACGTGCGTGAGCTGGCGGAGATCCACCGCCAGGCCGACCCGGAGTTCAAGGCGATGCTCAACGCCGTGCGGCACGGCATCGTCACCGCCGACATCGCGAAGGTCCTCAACGACACCGGTGCGCGCACCCCACCGGACCCGTCCGCGGATGAGACACCGATCATCACGCTGGCCACCCGCAACGACATCGTCAACACCATCAATCGGCGCCACCTCGACGCGCTGCCGGGACGATCCCAGACCGCCGAGGCCCAGATCACCGGCGACTTCGGGCGCGGAGACGCGCATCCGGCCGACGCGGAACTGAAGCTCAAGATCGGTGCGCAGGTGATGTTCCTGCGCAACGACACGGCGTCGTTCGGGGAGCCGCCGCGCTGGGTCAACGGCACGATCGGCACGGTGACCCGGATCGCCGGGGAGAACGTGCGTGTCGAGGTCGACGGCGAGGAGTTCGATGTGGAGCCGGCGGTGTGGGAGAGGTTCCGGTACGCGTACGACCCGGCGTCGAAGTCGTTGACGCGTGAGGTCGTGGCAGAGTTCACGCAGTTCCCGTTGCGCCTTGCCTGGGCGGTGACCATCCACAAGTCGCAGGGGAAGACCTACGACCGGGCCATCATCGATCTGGGGTCGGGGGCGTTCGCGCCGGGGCAGACCTACGTCGCCCTCTCGCGGCTGACCTCCCTCGACGGGCTGTACCTCTCACGCCCGCTGCGTCCGAGCGACATCCGCGTCGATCAGGATGTGCGCCGCTTCATGCGCGACGTGCGGCAGGCGGCCGCGGCGCGGTGAGTCAGGCGATCGCGGCGGCCTTTGCGCGCGCGAGGTCGTCGAACAGTTCGGTGTTGAACCGGTAGGCCACCAGAACCTCATCGATGACCCGCTCCTTCTCCGCGTCGTCCCACGGGGCGGCGTCGAGCTGTTCGCGGTAGACCTCTTTGAACGCGGCCGGGTCGGCGATGTCGTCGAACAGGTAGAAGCCGACGCCGTTGGTCTCGAAACCGAAGCGGCGGCTCATGAGGCGACCGATGTACTGACCGCCGGAGAGGTCGCCGAGGTAGCGGGTGTAGTGGTGGGCGACGAAGCCGCCCGCCCAGGTGGAGCCCACCTCGTTGATGCGCTGGACGTAGCGCTGTGTCGTCGGGAGCGGGGCGATCTTCTCGCGCCAGTCGGGGCCGACGAGGAATTCGAGGTCGGCTTCGAGGGCCGGCAGGCGGGTGAGCTTGTCGCTGATGAAGACCTTCGCGACCGGGTCGTTGCGCATGCGGTCGGCGGCCGCTTCGAGAGCCTCGTAGATGAACCAGTGCTGCGCGGTGAGGGCGATGTAGTCGTCGCGCGTACCGTCGCCACGGACGAGGTCGGCCATGAAGCCGGCGTGCTCACTGGATGCGTGTGCGGTGCTGGAACGTTCACGCAGGGCGGTGGAGAAGGAGATGACCTCGCTCATGCCGCCATTGTAGGGGAAGGGTTAGGTGCGCCTAACCCTGGTGTCCGATGAAACGGCTAAGGATCAGGCGTGGGGGCGAGGGGGAACACCCAGGCGGCGGCAGGCTTCGTCGTAGAGCGCCACGACCTCGCGGCGCACGTGGGGGCGTTCGGTGATGGTGCCGCCGGGCCAGGGGATCCGCACCTGTCCGGTCTCTCCGGTGGAGGAGGTGACCTCCCACGTCGCGCCGTCTCCGTCGAAGCCGGTCATGGTGGCCGAGGCGATGTCGCGACCGGGGGAGTGGGCGCGGGTGATGAGCAGATTGTCGTCGGTGTGGTCGCTGTTCATGTGGTGGAGCACGCCGGCCTGCACGTCGTCATCGAAGATGTGGGTCACGGAGCATAGCGTAGGGCGGATGCACGCCGCGCTGTGACCGAGTCGTTACGTGGGTGTGTTTGAATTCATGGGTTGTCACCGGGGGGGTGGAGAGCCGAAGAACATGATGCGCCGTAGGATTCTGGGAATCTCGGCGATGGCCGTCGCCGTCGCCCTGACCGCTTCGGCGTGCTCGGGCGGAGGTACCGTCGAGATCGACGTGCCGGCACAGGTCGAGGGCGGCTTCCCCGACGAGCTCCAGCAGCAGCTGCAGGAGGCTGCGGAGCACGCGATGGCGGCGACCGGTGCGACGGGGGCGATCGTGGGCGTGTGGGCGCCGTGGAGCGGATCGTGGGTGACCGGGCTCGGCGCCACGGGACCCGATGGTGCCGCGGTCGCCGACGATATGACCTTCCGTGCCGGCCGCGTGACCCGCGCGATGACGTGCGACGTGCTCTACCGCCTCGACGAGAAGGGCACCGTGTCGATCGACGACAGCGTCGCCGACTACGTGCCCGGTGTCCCCGACCTCCAGGACGTCACCCTGGGTATGCTCTGCGACGGCACCTCCGGCGTCGGCTCCTACGAGCCCTACCTCAAGGCCGACTGGATCGATTTCCCGGGCCGTGAGTGGGACCCCGCCTTCCTCGCGAGCTTCGGGTTGGGCGATCAGAGCGACGCCGAGCCCGGCTCGGCGTTCCGCGACTCGGACGCGGGGTACGTGCTGCTCGGTCAGGCGCTGGAGAACGCGACGCGCATGTCGGCATCGGACCTGATCGCCGAGTACGTCACCGAACCCCTCGAGCTCACCTCGACGGAGCTGCCGGACCCGGCTCCGGCCGAGCCGGGCGCGAACCCGCTGCCGGGGTACCAGTCGCTGTCGGGTGAGGACGGCCTCAACTGCGCCGAGCCGACCGACTTCACCGAGGCGTCATCGAGCATCGGTTTCACCGACTCCGGTGTCACCAGCTCGATCCATGATCTGGGCCGCTATGCCCAAGCCCTCGCCACCGGTGCGCTGCTGGCCGAGGACAGCGAGCGCTTCGACGGCGCCCTGCCCGCCTACGGCGACGCCCCGTCGTGGCAGACCACCGCCGGGGGAGCGCGGATCACCGGATCCCTGATCGGACAGTTCGGCACGACCCTCGGCTACTCGACGGCGGCGTTCTCCGACCCCGACACGGGCCTGACCGTCGCCCTGGTGCTCAACAACTCCGCCGGCGGCGCCGCGATCCCCGCCTACCTCGCGTGGGAGCTGGCCGCGATCGCGTCGAAGGCGCCGGCGGCGGCCGGCCAGGAGGTCCCGGACGCGGGGCTGCCGTGGACGGCCGAGCAGTTCCACACCGGCATCGCCGAGCGCGCGGTGTGCCCCCTCCCCGACGACGAAGGCTGACGTCTCGGTGAGCCTGCGCGCCGGCAACGCCTCCTCGGTGTTGCTGGTCGTCACCGGCCTCGCGTGTCAGGAGATCGGTGCATCGTTCGCCGTTCTGCTGTTCCCCGAGGTCGGCCCCCTCGGGATGGTCATGCTGCGGCTGGTGTTCTCGGCGCTGCTGTTGTGGGTCATCGCCCGCCCCGCCGTGCGCGGGCACTCCCGCGCGGGGTGGCGTGCGGTGGTGTGGTTCGGGGTCGTACTCGCCGTCATGAACGGTCTGTTCTACCTCGCGCTCGAACGGCTTCCCCTCGGGGTCACGGTCACCATCGAGGTGCTCGGCCCGCTGACCTTGTCGATCATCGCGAGCCGCCGAGCCTCGGCGTGGCTGTGGGCGGCGATCGCGCTCGCCGGCGTCGTCGCCCTCGGTGGTGGCGGCTGGGACCGGCTCGACCCGATCGGTGTGTTGTTCGCGCTCGGGGCGGCCGCGAGCTGGGCCTTCTACATCCTCGCCTCCGCCCGTGTGGGCGCCGAGTTCCCCAAACTCGAAGGGCTGGCTCTTGCGATGACCGCCGGGGCGCTCATCGCGCTGCCGTTCGGCATCGCCTCCGCCGGCGCCGCGCTCTTGCGCCCCGAGCTGCTCGGTCTCGGCGCCGCGGTCGCACTGCTGTCGTCCACGATCCCGTACGCGTTCGAGCTGGTCGCATTGCGGAGGCTGCCCGCGGGCGCGTTCGCGATCCTCATGAGTCTCGCCCCGGCGACCGCCGCGCTCGCCGGGTTCGTGCTCCTCGGTCAGCACCTGTCGTGGCTCGAGGTCGTCGGGATCGGGCTCGTGATCGTCGCAAGCATCGGTGCGGTCCAGACCGCGTCGCGCAAGGAGGCGGGCCGGCCGCGTCGGCCCGATCACGCCGGTCACGAGGCGGGCCCGCGTCCCCCGGGAGATCCCGCCCACGAACCGTTCACCGAGCCGCTCGCCTGACGCGGTGGGTGAGAATTCACCCGCACGAAACCCCGGACCGGGTACGGTGGTGTCTCGCTGGGGAGGAAGCGGAGGCACGTCTCGATGTCACAGCGGAGCCCCTTGCGCCTGCGCTCCCGCGCCGGCGCGCTCCTGGCCGCCGTCGCCGTCGTCCTCGGGGCGGGTGCCGTGTCGATGCCGGCATCCGCGGCCGAGTCCGGTCGGCTCCACACCGACGGCGCGCAGATCGTCACCGACAGTGGAGAGCCTCACACCATCCGTGCCGTGTCGTGGTTCGGGCTCGAGACGGCGAACTGTGCACCGCACGGGCTGTGGACCATCTCCCTCGATGAGGGGTTGCAGACCATCGCCGGGCTCGGCTTCAATGCGATCCGCCTGCCGTACGCGAACGAGTGCCTCACCGTCTCGAGCACGTCGTCGATCGACGCCAACGCCAACCCCGACCTGGTCGGCCTCACCCCGCTGCAGGTGATGGATGCCGTGATCGAACGCGCCGACGCCTACGGGCTGGACGTCATCCTCGATCGTCATCGCCCCACCACCTCCGGACAGTCGGCGCTGTGGTACACCGCCCAAGTCGACGAGCAGCAGTGGATCGACGACTGGGTGATGCTCGCCGAACGCTACGCCGAGGACCCGACCGTCATCGGCGCCGACCTGCACAACGAGCCCCACGACAGTGCGTGCTGGGGGTGTGGCGACGCGAGCGTCGACTGGCAGGCCGCCGCGACCCGGGCGGGGAACGCGATCCTCGAGGTGAACCCGCACCTGCTCATCATCGTCGAGGGCGTCGGGCGCGACGTCGACGGCAGCTACACGTGGTGGGGCGGGGGCCTGCGCGGTGTCGCCGAAGACCCGGTGGTGCTCGATGTCGCCGACCGCGTCGTCTACTCGCCGCACGACTACCCCGCTTCGGTCGCATGGCAGAACTGGTTCGGCGCGGCCGACTACCCGAACAACCTCACTTCGCTGTGGGACACCAACTGGGGATACATCCAGCAGCAGGGCATCGCGCCGGTGCTGCTCGGCGAGTTCGGGACGAAGCTGGAGAGCGAGAGCGACCGGCTGTGGTTCGACGAGATCATCGCCTACCTCGATGAGAACGACATGAGCTTCGCCTTCTGGTCGTTCAACCCCAACTCCGGCGACACCGGCGGCATCGTCGCCGACGACTGGCGCACCCCCGAGACAGACAAGCTCGACGCACTCGCGCCGATCCTGGGGGAGGGCGCGAACCCCGCCCCGACGCCGACCGTCACTCCGACTCCGACGCCGACCCCCACGGTCACCGCCACCCCGACGCCGACGCCGACCGTCACCGCCACCCCGACACCGACGCCCACTCCGACACCGACGCCCACTCCGACACCGACACCGACCCCGACACCGACACCGACCCCCAGCGTGCCGGGCGCGGCGCTGTCGGGGTCGCTGCAGCCGACGAGCGTGTGGGCACAGGGATACGTGGCGAACGTCGTGGTCACGGCGTCCTCCAACCAGTCCGGGTGGACGGTGTCGTGGACCTCGCCGAACGCGACGGGCATCGTCAACGCGTGGGGCATGGACTGCACGCTCACCGGCGAGACGATCACCTGCGACGGTGCGGGATGGGCGAGGTCGCTCTACCCCGGCCAGACCATGACCGTCGGGCTGCAGGTCGCGGCGACGACGGGACCCACGGTGTCCTCCTTCTCGGTGTCCCCGCACTGACCCGGGCGCCGGCTCGAGCGGGAACGCCCGTCAGCCGGCGAGGGACCGCTCGATGATGCGTGCGGTGGCGGACGCCCCGTCGGCGCCCTCGTATCCGGCGCGCACCTCGTCGGCTGCGCGCCGGATCGCGGGGTCGACCAGCACACGCCGCACGGCGGCGAGGAGGGCCGGCGTCCCGGCCGCTTTGGGGCTGAGCGCGATGGCGTTGCCGCGCGCGGCGCACGCTTTGACGTGCCAGGTCTGCTCAGGCTGAAGGCCCATTCCGACGAACGGCACGCCGGTCGCGCAGGATGTCTGCACCGTGCCCTGGCCACCGTGGGTGACGGCGGCGTCGACGAGACCACCCAGCCGGTGGGCGGGCAGGAGGTCGGTGACGTACACGTTCCCGGGTAGTACGTCCCCGGGCTCGAGATACTGCCTGATCGGGGCGACGACATTCACGGGGAGGGTGCCGAGTGCGCGAGCCAGCGTGAGGGCGAGCGCTCGGCTGGAGGAGCTTCCGAGGGCGAGGTAGATCAACGGGGTGGTGTCGGCCGCAAGCGTCTCGACGATCGGTGGGATCGGTGCGTCGATGTGCGCGAAGATCGGCCCGACGCGTTCGAACCCGTCCGGTAGGTCGACCCCCTCGAGCTCCCACGGCATCTCCGTCAGCAGGTTGTGGTCCGCCGTGAGGAGCGAACCGACGGTGCGCAAGGGTGCAACGCCGTTCGCTTTCGCCACGCGGGTGAAGGCGCGCGGCGCGAGGGGCGCCGAGGTGTAGACCCAGCGGAACGCGGCAGTGGCCATCCGATCGACGATGCGGGCCACGGCGCCGTCACCCGCGACGAAGCCCATCCGCCGCGCCGCGGACACCTGCGCATCCGTCAGGGCGTACGGCACCGGGTAGACCAACGGGATCCCTTCGGCCCGGGCCGAGATGAACGAGGTGAGGTTCGACCCCGTCACCATCGCCCGCGCGCCTGTCTCACGCACCAGGTGCCGCTCGATCGCGACCCGGGCACTGACGAGTTCCGTGGTGAACGGGTTCCGGAGCGACTTCCCCTGGTCGAAGGCGATGGCCTGATCGCGCTGTGGTTTCGACCACGAAGGTCGGCACGCACGGTAGTCGAATCCGGCGTCGCGGACGAGGTCGGCGTAGTCGGGTTCGTACCCGAGGAAAACCGGGTCGTGCTCAGAAGCCAGGGCCCGGGCCACTTGGATCATGCGGGTCGTCTCGGCGAGGTTGAAGGTCACCGGACAGAACAAGACCGTCGCCATGGCGTCACTCTAGCGGCGGGGAGGACACCTGCGAGTTCGCGGTCAACGACCATCGATGAGGCCAGGAGGCAGATCCACGACGCCGGGCGGGTGGTCCGCTGACGGTGCCGGACAGGATCAGGCGAGCACGGCCGGGCGATGCGTGGTGCCCCACTGCCGAGGGGACTGGCCGTAGGCGCGTTTGAACTCGCGGCTGAACTGGGAGGTGCTGACGTAGCCCACCTCGAAGGCCGCCTCGTTGACGCTCATGCCGCTGGCGATGTTCATGGCCGCACTGTTGAGGCGCATCGACTTGACGAACTGGATGGGTGACATCGTCGTCGCCTGTTTGAACTTGCGGTGGAACACCGCACGACTCATCCCCGCCTGCGCTGCCATGTCGTCGATGGTGACGGTGTCGTCGAGATGAGCGGACAGATACTCGATCGATCGGGCGATCTCGTTGCCGACACCGAAGGCGCGTCGAGCCGATTCGCCCGCTTCGCCCTTCAGCAACGCGTAGTACACCTCGCGGAGGCGCCCTTCGCCGAGGACGGCCGTGTCGCCGGGATCCTCGACGAGTTGCACCAGCCGAAGGAGGGCCGTGCAGATCGGGCTCATGGTCGTTGTCGCCGCGACGGTGACATCGCGCGCATGGCCGCGGCTGCGAGCAAACCGACTACGGGGAGCAGATTGATGCTCAGGCCAGGTTGCAGAACCACCGACCCAACGACTCCGGCGGCGGCTGCCAGAGTGAGGACGACGGCGATCCGACCCCGAAAGACGAGGCCGATAATGGCCACCGCCAGGCTGACGCTGCAAACGAGTGCGGCCGGCCCGGCCGCCTGCTGCCAGTATTGCTCGCCGGTCATCGGGGAGTGGAGATCGTCGACAAGGCGGCTGGCCCAGTGGCTGGTCGACGCAAGGATTGCCGCTGCTGTTGTCGTCGCGAGAGCGACGAGTGCGACGCGAGCTGCGCGTTCGTGTCGGATCAGAGCGGCGGCGAGCGCCCCGAGAGGTATCGCGAACATCCAGATCGCGCCGAAGACGATCGCGAAGCCGAGATAGCCGATACCGTCACTGCAGACCCACGTGTCTGCGCCTTCTGAGCCGGGCTTTCCCATGCTGCATCCGACGTGCAATTGCAGTCGAAGGAGCGGCATCGCGGTCCATGCCAGAACGAGCGCCAGTGCACCGCTGACGAGAACGGCGAAGACGGCGCCGGGGACTGTTCGCGCAACATCCACCGCGCCGTGCGACTGGTTCGACGCGCCGGCCCTGTTCATGCTGCAGCGACGCTATCAAGTCTCCGCGCGTCTGTGAGGAGGGGCTAAGCCCGTTCGCTCTGACCCGTCCAAGGCTCGGTGGTGCTGAACGCGCTTCGGCGTGCGCGGCCGCAGGACTGGCCTCTTCCGGCCGATTTCTTCCGGAGGAGCGCCTCCCTTCCGTCAGGCAGCTCGCACGGGACTTGGCGGTTGCCCCGTGAACGGTGGCCAGGGCATACCGCTGGCTGGCGTCCGATGGGTTCGTCACCGCGCAACCCGGCGGTGCGACGCGCGTGAGTCCGCGCGCGAGTCCTGTGAGTGCGCGCGTACTCAGCGCTGCACTGTTCAGACGCATGTCCGCCATGCGAGAGTGGGCGCGGAGGTGCGGGTGCGCGCAGCGAGTGAAAGAGACACGGAGCATGCGGTCGACAGAGTCCCGGGAGCCGCGATCCTTCGACGTGTTCGGCGGATGCTCTACGCGGCTGTCGGATCCGCGATCGCCTATTCGGTCTTCACGGTGGGGAGTAAGGGGGGTTGTCTCGAAGGTGTCTCCGAGACGGGCTTCCTCGACGAGAACGGCGTCGCCACGGACGTCGATCCCACGTGTGTCACCCTGACGCTCGGGCCCAGCCCGCTGGTGTACGTGGCGTTCGGCGCGGTCGTGTTCGTTGCCATCGGGCGCGTGCTGACCCGCGCTGACAGCGAGAGTGTGGCCTTCCGCATACTGGACCGCGCCTCGTTCGGCATCGTCATCGCGGCCGCGGCGGCGATCGTCGTTTCACACGTTTGGTTCGGGCTCATTCCCCTCGACGGGATCGGCGGGACCGGGACGTATCTCTGGCCCTTCCCGTTCGCGAGCGGCGACGTGCAGACAGGCTCGACAACCGGTCCGTGACGAGCACGCGTTGGCGACCTCCCGCTGAATCCATCGCGGACGTGCCGGGGCGGACACTGACCGCGGGGGTGATGGAGTGACGCGTAGATATGCACGTGCAAGTGTCATGGTGACGGGGGCGCTGACGCCCGGGGCATGCGCGCCGGACTCCGCGCCTGCCCCCGACCAGTCGGTAGCGGCCCCCACGCGGTTTCCCTCAGCGACTGCCTCGCCGTCGGCCTCGCCGACTGTGCGCGCGGTTGCAAGACCTCTATACGGGCGGCGTACTGCGCGGGAGTGGCCGAGGCTCATCGATACTGTACGGTCTGGGCTGTGCGCAGGGCGGCGGCGGTAGCTTCATCGAGATCTACGCAGACCACCTCCACGCTGAGATCGATGAGCGCTTGTGTGAGCCACGCCTTCGGTCGGCGCAAGTATGCCTCAACCTGTTCGTCGGCGACTGCGAGGATCAGCCTCGTCGCGCCAACCTGTCTTCCGATCCACGTGAGCTTGAGGGCGTCGGTAGCGAGCTTCTTGGGCTGCCCGCCACGGAGCACACCTTGGTGCGCGTACGCCTCAACGAGAACGTTGAGATCCGCGGATGCGCCGTCCAACTCCACGCGTCCGCCATTGCCGATAGGGATGGAGGACTTCGCCAGAGACGCTCCTAGCTTTGCGCTGAGGGCGGCGATGATGACTAGCTCGGCGTCCCGCTGCGGGAGAGAGTCCGAAGGGTGGGCCGCTTCGATCGTCATGCAGATGAGCATCTCATTTCGGCGCGCACCTGGTCGCGCAGCTCCTGTCGATCCCTATTCGAGCACTGCCCGGATGAGGGACACGTCCATGCTGTTGGTTGCCGACTAGGACTCGAGACGGCGTCGGACCACCTCTACGTCGCGATCATGATCGCGAACGATTCGGTCGCGCCGAACCTGGAACTCGCGCTTGTGAATCACGACGAGTCGAAGGCCGTGAGCTGGAATTAACTCAGCCTTGCGCTGGTCATAGAGTCTTCGTTGCTCTCCGCGAGGAATGCCCGATAGCGTCACTCGCCGATCGAAGATGGGAACGGATTCGGTGTGCTGCTTCTCCTGGAACTCCACCACGAGCTGGTTCGCTGGCCAGAATCCGTCGACAGGGAGCCGGGCCGACCGCCCGGACGACGGCGATACGTCGCCGCGGAGCCAGTCGAACTTGGCTTGCCGAAGTCCCGCTGCGCCAAGGACCTCGTCGCACAAATCAAGCACGTAGTGCTCGTCGCTCTCCGCCCTGTTTGCCACCCTGTCACCATAGTGCGGGGACATCATGGTCGGTCGCTGTGCGTGCGCCCGGCTCAGGACGCTGCGCCCGACGCGGCTCGATGTCGGGTCAGTGGTCGTGGAGGGTTGCCCAGGCGAGGAGGCTGTCGATTCGTCTGATGTCGGCGCCCTTGGTGAGCTTCACCTTGATGTGGCCGGCTTTCGTCCACAGCTCGACCTCGGCGTCGCGGTCGAGCCTGCCCCCAGCGTTCTCCGTTGACCACATGTGGATAGAGCTGTAGGGTAGCGAGTAGATCTCAATCTTCTTTCCGGTGATGCCCTGAGCGTCACGGACAATGAGCCGCTTCGTGGTGAACGTGGCCGAGTCGCGGAAGGTCTTGAAAGACGCGACCGCGGTCTCGCCCTCAACGAGCAGTTCACTCACGTCGGCGGGCGTCGGGATTTCCTTCTGCAACGTCCAAGCAAGGATCGCGGCGGTTTCGACCATGAAGCAAACTCCTCGGCTTTTAGGGCGCGGATCCCACGCCGCGCCGGTGCCCTCAGGCTACCGTGCTGTTCGCTGCCGCTTCCGTTCAGCTGGCCACTGTGCTCGGCCGCTCCAGCAGCGGCAAACCCCGGCGCGAGAGCGCGCGAGCCGTTTGTTCCTTGCCGCGCATCCGAACGGGTTCACAAAGGCAACCCTCGAGGCGCTGCCCGCGTGGGACGAGTACGTGCCGAAGCGCCGAATCTCGAACACGTCGACTACGAGACCCGGGCACGGCATAGATGAGCCGCTGGTGACGTCCGACCCGCAGACGCCCGACGAGCGTATCGACGACGCCGTCGCCGAGCTGGAGGATGAAATCAAGAGCCAGTTGCTCGTGCGACTCAAGGAGGGCGACCCGACCTTCCTTGAGCGGGTCGTGCGCCAGCTCCTGGTGAAGATGGGGTACGGCCGGGAAGGTCAATTGTCGCGACTAAAGGGTCCTGGCGACAGCGGTATCGACGGTGTAGTCGACCGCGACGAGTTGGGACTCAGTCGCATCTACATCCAGGCCAAGCGGTACGACGAGGCCACGATCGGGCGGCCTCAGGTGCAAGCTTTCGTCGGCGCTCTCGCCACGCGCGGCGCGACCACTGGCGTGTTCTTCACTACTAGTCGATTCGCTGACACCGCCATCGAAGCCGCCGAGCGCGTCGCGCAGGACGTCGCTCTCGTGGACGGGCTCAGATTGACCGAACTAATGATCAAGCATCGAGTCGGCGTTGATCTCGACCGCGCCGTCGAGATTGTGAAGCTCGACGAGGACTTCTTCGAGTAGCGCCTCCAAACCGGAAACACGCGATCCCTGATCGCGCACTGCACGTAGGAGGGTGCTCGCGTACGGGGGTGTTGAGCGCATGCGATCACGATTCGCTACCGCGTAGCACTCGGGCGCACTCTTGTGCTCGCGTTACCTTTGGGTGATGAAGGAGCAAGTGCTGAGCGGCGGCCACTCCAACACCGTTGTACGTGTTGGAGAGACCGTGCACCGGCTTCCCGGCCCTTGGACGCCGGCCGTTCACGAACTCCTGAGCACGTTGCACCGTGCGGGCGTGCACGAGGTCCCCGAGCCGCTCGGGTTCGATGACCAAGGCAGGGAGGTCCTTTCGTTCATGACCGGCGACGTCGGCAATTACCCCTTGCCTGACTGGCTCTGGGAACCACAGATTCTCCAGGATGCGGGCGAGCTCCTCAGGCGAGTGCACGACGCGAGCGTGCCCCTGGTCGGCCAAGACCTAACGTGGAGTTCGCCCTCGCGTGAGCCCATAGAAGTCATTTGCCACAACGACGTTGCGCCGTACAACATGACACTCGTCGATGGACATGCCGCGAGTCTGTTCGACTTCGATACGGCCTCTCCGGGACCGCGGATCTGGGACCTCGCCTATCTCGCATACCGGCTAGCACCTCTCGCCGAAGACGCGAAGGTGGAGAAGACCACGGATTGGCGGCTAGCTGTACTGACCCGGATCGTTGTTGACGTAGGAGAGGCCTCCGGGGTCGAGTTGGAGCTGTCTAGTTCTTCAACTGATTCACACGGAGGCCTCTCGTGTCCCACGGTAATGCCAGGCTGGCGCCTGCCGGCAGGTTGATCATGGTCCAGCGCATCCAGTCGGGGCGTGCGGTCGCGCACGTTGCCGCGGAGATGGGTATCTCGCGGACGACGGCGTGGCGGTGGTGGCGCCGTTACCGTGAGCAGGGGCTCGCGGGCCTGGTTGACCGGTCTAGCGTTGCCCGGTCGCACCCGCGTCGGACGGGTTCGTGTGTGGAGACGCGGGTGCGGATCATGCGTCACCTCACCCGCCGCGGCCCGGTGTTCATCGCCGGCAAGCTCGGCTTGCAGGCTTCGACCGTGGGGCGTCCCGCTGCTGCGTGAGCTGGATCCGGTCACCGGCACAGTGATCCGCGCGTCCCGCCGGTCTGCGAGACGCTACGAGCACGACCATCCGGGTTCGCTGATCCACGTCGACGTGAAGAAACTCGGTCGCATTCCAGACGGCGGCGGGTGGCGTCTGCACGGCCGCGGCGAACGCCCCAACCGCAAGCGGGGCCTGGGCTACGACTACGTCCACACCGTCATCGACGACCACTCCAGGGTCGCTTACGCAGAGATCCACGACGACGAGAAAGGCGCGACAGCGGCCGGCGTCTTGGAGCGAGCAATCGACTTCTACGCGACCCTCGGGGTCAGGGTCGAACGCGTGATCAGCGACAATGCGTTCGCCTACCGCCACTCGGCCGCTTTCCGTCACGTGATCGACGCGCACGGCATCACACAGAAGTTCATCCGCCCGCACTGCCCCTGGACAAACGGGAAAGTCGAACGACTCAACCGCACCCTCGCCGCCGAATGGGCATACGCCCAACCCTGGACCTCCAACGACGACCGAGCCGCCGCCTTGACCGCCTGGATCGACCACTACAACCTAGAAAGACGCCACCTCGGCATCGGAGGCAAGACCCCCATCGACCGAATCAACAACGGTCGAGGTCAGTACAGCTAGCCCCGAATCGATGGCCTGATTGAGTCCTACGGAATGCCATTCCACCGTGCCGAGATCCTGCGCACGATTGCGGCGCGACTTTTGGATCTCGCCATCCACACAGATGGGCGTCTGAGGGAGACCGGCAACGCAGACTTTGCGATCCACCCGGCGATGTACCGACGCGACGCCGCTTACGCGGACACCCTTTCGCGCCGCACGTAGCGATCAGTTGCCCTAAGCCTCGATCCACCGATGAGTCGGGGTGTTGAGCGGGCGTCGTGACGTAGAAATGCCCCTCTGACCGGGAAGAATAGAGCTTGCTTAGGGTTCTG